>JBAQKU010000413.1:0-2647 GCA_049301315.1 Telluria sp. | reverse complement strand
CCCTAAGTCCGACAGGCTCCCAGCCGCTAGTGTAGCAGCATGGCCGCCCACGCTGCCCTCAATCGAAGCGGGAGCTGCGCTTGAACTGCTCGGTGGCCCCGACCAGCGCCTTCGAGATGCCGTGCTCCAGCGCGCCGTGGCCGGCGTCGGGAATCATGTACAGGCGCGCGCCCGGCCAGGCCTGGTGCAGGCGGTAAGCCGACAGCGGCGGGCAGATCACGTCGTAGCGGCCCTGCACGATCACTGCCGGCAGGTGCGCGATACGGCCGACGTTGCGAATCAGCTGGTCGTCGGTGAAGAAGCCCAGATTGGCCATGTAGTGCGATTCGAGCCGCCCCACGCCCAGGTCGAGCGTGTCGGACGCGGACTCGTCGTCCTGCGGCAGCAGGAACACGCGGCGGCCCTCGAAGCGGCTCCAGGCGCGCGCGGCGGGCCAGTACACGGCCGGATCGTCGCACAGCATGCGCGAGGCATAGGCGGCAAGCAGGTCGGCCCGCTCGGGCACCGGGATAGGGGCGACGAATTCCTCGTACAGCTCGGGATAGAACCATTGCACGCCATGCAGGAACCAGTCGATTTCGGCGCGCGTGCACAGGAAGATCCCGCGCAGGATGAAGCCCAGGCAGTGTTCGGGATGGGCCTGTCCGTAGGCCAGCGCCAGCGTCGAACCCCACGAGCCGCCGAACACGAGCCACTTGTCGATGCCGAACATGGCGCGCAGTTTCTCGATGTCGGACACCAGCAGGGCCGTGGTGTTGTTGCGCCACTCGCCCAGCGGGGTGGACTTGCCGGCGCCGCGCTGGTCGAACAGGATCACCCGGTAGTGCTGCGGGTCGAAGAAACGGCGGTGCTGCGGCGACAGGCCGGCGCCCGGACCGCCGTGCAGGAACAGCACCGGCACGCCCTCGGGGTTGCCGACTTCCTCCCAGTAGATCGTGTGCAGTTCGTCGACCTCGAGCATCCCGTGCCGGAACGGCTGAATCGGCGGAAACAGGGCGCTTGGAAGATCGGGCATGGCAGGTCTCATGGTTGTGGAGCGCAGATTGTAGCGTACTCGCTTTTCTTGCGTGCCGCGTGTCTAGAAGAAGGTGTTGACCGCGTAGCGCACCGCGTAGTCGTCGTCGACCGCGAGCAGCAGCGGCCACTTGTCGAAGGTGGTGCACGGGTGCGAAATGCCGCAGCCGACCAGGTCGCCGACCGCGAGCGTGTCGCACACGGCGTGCTGCGGCGGCAGCTCAAGGTAGGCGTGCTGGTCGTTCATCTTGACGATGCTGCAGCCGTCCGGCAGCGCGGCCGGAAGGCCCGGACCGGGCCGGTGCGCATACAGCGGCAGCGGCAGGTCAACGTCGTAGGATGCGTCGCGCTTGCCCATCGAGAGGATGGCCAGCGCCGGTTCCGGGCGCGACTGCACCACGCTCCACACTTCGAGCGCGCTTTGCAGGCCGCCCTGCGGCAGCGCGCTCTCGCGTGCGCCAAGCTCGTTGATCAGGCGCTGGTAGGAGCCGTGGTCGTTGGTCAGGTAGCAGCCGCTGCGCAGTACCGGGCGCACCGGCAGCGACAAGCCGCCCACGCCCGAAAAACCGCGTGCGACCAGGTCGAAATAGGCGGACCCGCCGGCCGACAGCAGGATCTGGGCGCCGCCGAACAGCGCTTCGGCGTCGGCCTCGCGCACCAGCGCCACCAGCTGCCCGATGAAATGAGCCACCGCCTGCACATCGGCCGCACGCTGGTTCGACACCAGCAGGCCTTCGTAGCCTTCGATGCCGGCCAGCTGCAGGCCGGGCGCCTGTGCCAGCGCGCGCGCCAGCGCCATCGCTTCCTCGAAGCTGCGGCAGCCGGCGCGCTTGCCGGGCAGGCCCAGCTCGACCAGTAACGGCAGGGGACGCTTCAGGCCGTGCGCGGTGGCCGCCTGCGACAGGCGTTCCACGCCCGCGAGCGAATCGACCAGCGCGAAAAATTCGAAATCGGGGTCGTCCCGCATCAGCTGCAGCATGCTGTTGATGTCGGCAGCGGCGACCAGCTGGTTGGCCAGCAGCACGCGCCGTACCCCGAAGCGGTGCGCCACCCGCACCTGGGTGGCGCTGGCCAGGGTCATGCCCCACGCGCCGTTGGCGAGCTGGGCGCCGAACAACTGCGGGCTCATGGTGGTCTTGCCGTGCGGCGCGAGGCTGACGCCGAAGCGCTCGCAGAACTGGCGCATCGCGTCCAGGTTGTGGCGCAGCGCCGAGGACTTGAGCAGCGCGACCGGAAAACTGGTGTCGCCGCGCAGCACGTTCCAGCCCTGCACGCCGATCGCGCCCTGGCGCAGCGGCGCCGTGATGGGCAGTCCTTTGACGCCAGGCTGCAAGATTTGTTCGTCGAGGCCGGCCAGGGCCAGGCCTCCGTGCGGTAGTCCGTTCATTCGGCGGTCCGGTTGCTGTCGCTATGCAGGCAATAATACACCTCGACGGCGTCTTTCATTTCACCGCGCTGCCACATGGAAGAGTCGGCCTTGACGTCTTGGCCGGCGCAGTATGGGTTTCCGGCTCTCCATGAACCATCTTCGAAGTCGTGATTTCAAGTCACAGGTACAAGTTTGCGTCCAAGTTCCTTAGCAAGTTTTTTGAGCGCGAATTCTTTGCTCTTGCGAACTTGTTCCGTGTAGTTC
>JBAQKU010000412.1:0-16520 GCA_049301315.1 Telluria sp. | reverse complement strand
TTCCTGCAGTCCGGCCGGCGCCAGCACCGGCATCGCGCAGGCGGAAAACACATGCTCGCTCTGGTGCGCAACGGCGGACGAGCGCGCGCTGTGGTCGTCGCCCGCGATCGCCAGCACGCCGCCGAAGCGCGAGGTGCCGGCGTAATTGGCGTGTTTGAAGACGTCGCCGCAGCGATCCACGCCCGGACCTTTTCCGTACCACATCGAGAAAATGCCATCGACCTTCGGTTGCGGGAACAGGTGCAGCTGCTGCGTGCCCCAGATCGCGGCGGCGGCCAGGTCCTCGTTGATCCCGGGATGAAACCCGATATTGTGCTTGTCGAGGTAGGGTTTGGCGTCGTGCAGGGCCGAATCGAGGCCGGCCAGCGGCGAGCCGCGATAGCCGGAGATGTAACCGGCGGTATCGAGGCCGTCAGCCAGGTCGCGCTGGCGCTGCAGCATCGGAAGGCGCGCCAGCGCCTGCACCCCGCTCAGGTACACGCGGCCATGCGTGCAGTCGTACTTGTCGTCCAGGGAAACGCTTGTACGCACCATTACATGGCTCCGCTTGAGTCGAGGCCGGACAACAGCTGTCCGGGCGCATCGGTGAATTCCCGGCTGGCTCCGACCATCCTGAGCGCGCGCTCCTGTACGCCCGGCTGGAACACATAGCATGCCCCCGTGGCGTGGCCGGTGTCGGCCGCCGTGGCGAACCGGTCCCAGTGCTGCAGTCGGGCTTTCGAAATCAGGACCGCACGGCGCAACAGGACGACCGCCTCGACATCGTCGGGGTCGGAAAACGCGCCTTGCGCCCACAGCGACAGGCTCCTGATGTCGCGCCCGGCAAAGGCCGGGGGGGCGAGCAGCGTGGTGTCGTTGATGGTCCAGTGCAGGATGTCGTGGCCGTCGCGCCGCAGCGAGAGCGTGCGCACGCCTTCCTCTTGAAAGTAAGGCGCCGCGATATCGTAGCTGCGCGCAGGCGTGCCGCGCGCTGCATGCGCAATCGCCAGGCCGGCAAGGTCGAACATGTGGGTGCACTGCCCGGAGCCCTCCGTATGGCGAAATACCGCCAGCGGGTCGGGCGAGAGCGGCATGCCGACCAGCCGCTCGAGCAGCGTGTCCGCCTGCCCGCACAGCGACCACGGATAGCGAACCGACACTGCTTCGATGGCGCTCACGCGTTCTCCGTCGTGCCTGAGCATGACGGAGAACCGATGCAGGTCGTCCTCCAGCTCGGCGCGCGCGCCGTTGCCGGAGGTGGTGATGCGGATACTGCGCCGATAAATCCCCGGATTCATTTCACGAACTGGGTGAGGTACAGCGAAATCGCCGGGAACGCGACCAGGATCCCGAGCCTTACCACGTCGACCGCGAAGAACGGCATCACGCCCTTGAAAATGGTGCGGGTCGGGATGTCGGTCAGTACGCTGCGCAGCACGAACACATTCAGGCCGACCGGCGGCGAGATCAGGCTGATCTCGATCGCCACCACGACGATGATGCCGAACCACACCAGGTCGAAGCCGAGGTGCGCGACCACGGGGTAGAACAGCGGCACCGTGAGCAGCATCATGGACATGCTTTCGAGTACGCAGCCAAGCAGTACGTAAATGAGGCAGATGGCGGCGATCACCAGCAGCGGATAGGCCGAAAAGCGGTCGGTGAATGCCACCAGTTCGGCCGGCATGGCGGTCATGTTGATGAAGTTCGCGAACAGCAGGGCGCCGATCAGGATGCTGAAGATCATCGCGGTGGTGGCTGCGCTCTCGACCAGGATTTCGCGGTACAGGCGCCACGACCAGCCCTTGCGCACCAGCGCGAAGACGAACCCGCCGCCCGCGCCGATGCCGGCCGCTTCGGTCGGGGTGAACACACCGCCGTAGATGCCGCCCAGGACCAGCGCGAACAAGGCCAGCACGCCCCATACCTCCTTCAAGGCGTTCATGCGTTCCGGCCACGGCATGCGCGGCCCGCGCGGGCCGGATTTCGGATCGAAGTGCACTGTCGCCGATACCGCCACCAGATAGCAGAGGATGGCGAGCAAGCCTGGCAGCAGCCCGGCGATGAACAGCTTGCCGATGTTCTGGCTGGTGAGAATACCGTAGATCACCATGATGATCGACGGTGGAATCAGGATCCCGAGCGTGCCGCCGGCGGCCACCGAACCGGAGGCCAGCGCGTCCGAATAGCCGAAGCGGCGCATCGATGGAATCGCGACCTTGGCCATGGTGGCCGCGGTGGCGATGCTCGAGCCGCAGATTGCCGAGAAACCGCCGCAGGCGACGATGGTGGACATCGCCATGCCGCCCTTGCGGTGGCCGAGGAAGGCGTAGGAAGCGGTGTAGAGTTGCTCCGACAGCCCGGCCCGGGTCACCAGGTTGCCCATCAGGATAAACAACGGAATGATGGAAAAACCATAGGCCAGCCCGGTTTCATAGGTGACCGAACCGGTCATGGCGAAGGCTGCCGCCCAGCTCACCTTGAAGGCGAAGCCTGCAACGCCGACCAGGCCCATGGCGAACGCGATAGGCAGGCGCGCGAACCCCAGCGCGAGCATCACGGCAAAGCCGATCAGTGCTTCGTTCATGTAAATACCTCCGCTTCGGCCGGTGCCGCGCCCTTGCCGCGTACATCTTCCCAGGCGAACAGGATCATCAGCGCGGTGGCGGCAAAGGCCATCACGGCCATGTAATACACCAGGGGGTAGACCGGAAGATGGAGCGTTCCGGTGGTTTCACCGGCTTGCGCCATGTCGATGGCCTTGAGCCACAGGCGCCATCCGATGACGGCCATGCACAGCGCCGCGAGCAAATCGAGCACAAGATGCTGGCCGGCGCGCCAGCTTGCAGGCACCACCTCGAACAGGTCGATCCGTACGTGCTGGCGGCGCAGGGTAACCAGCGGCAGGCTGGTGAAAATGAGCGCGCCCATTCCCAGTTCGGTCAGTTCGACGCCGCCCGGAAGCGGGCGGTTGAAAAGATAGCGGCCAAGCACGTCGACGCAGGTCAGCAGCATGAGTGCGGCCAGAACCAGGGCCGCAATCACGCCGAGCAAGCCGCCGATGCGCCGTATCAGGGCGGCCAGCGTCGGGTCGTCGGAGTAAACCGAAGGGAAGGTGTCCATGGTTTATTTGCCCGCCGCGACGCTCTTGATCTCGGCACGAAATTCCTTCATCAGCGCCGCTCCGTCCAGCCCCTTGCCCTTGATTTCCGCGTACCAGGCGTGTTCGATCGGGTCGAGCTTCGACTTGATGTCGGCCACGAAGCTTGCGCTTGCATGCTGCATCTTCACGCCGGCCTTGTTGATCGCGTCATTACCCGCGGCGTCGGCGACATCCCAGGCTTTGCCGACCATGCGCGCAAAGTGTTCGCCCGAAAGCTTGTTGATCGCCGCCTGGTCGGCCGCCGACAGCGACTTGAACTTCGCCTCGTTCATCATCATCACGAAGCTGGTGTTGTACAGCCCGCCTGGAATCTCGGTGCCGTGCCGCAGCAGGCCGATCAGCTTGAAGGCCTCGATCGACTCGCTCGGGAAGAAGATTCCATCGGCCACGCCGCTTTGCAGCATCTGGAACGATTCGCTGGACGGCTTGAGCAGCGGGTTGGCGCCGAGCGCCTTGGTGTAGTCGTTCACGACGCCGCCACCGACCCGCACCTTCATCTGGTTCAGGTCCGCCAGCTTGACGACCGGTCCCTTGGCCGAATAGATCTGGCCCGGCCCATGCGAGAACACGCCGATGACTTTCACTCCCTTGTGTTCGTTCAGTTTGGCGAGGTGCCGGTCGAACATGCGCTGATAGGCGACCGAGATCGTTGCGGCCGAATCGCCGAGGAAGCCGAATTCGGTCATCTTGGTCAGCGTGAAGCGGCCCGGCGTGTAGCCGTGAACCGTGAAGGACAGATCCACGATGCCATCCTTGACGGCATCGAAGGTCTGCGGAGGGCCGACCGGCGCCTTTGGCAGCATGTTGAACTTGACGCGCCCTTCGGTCGCCTTTTCAACGTCGTGCATCCACGGCACCATCACGTTGGCGGTCAGAAGGTGCCCGGGCGGCACCCATGACGAGGCATTGAACGTGGCCTGGGCTTGTACCGGTGCGCTCATGAGCATGCCGGCGAACAGGCTTGCCGTGGCAATATGGATCAGTTTCATTGGTGTCTCCTCCTCTGGTTATACGGCTCGAAACGACGCGAAATAACTCGGTGTTGGCGCCGCTTGGAAGCGGTGCCGGCGATCTCCTGGTGTGTCGCCTTGTTACTGCTGCTCGAACATCCCTTGTTTCACAAACATGTACTGAAATCGGGTTTGCGGCCCTCGAGAAAAGCGCCGATGCCTTCGCGCGCCGCCGCAGTGCAGGCGCTGGCGCCAAAGGCGCGGTAGCCGATTTCCAGCGCTTCGTCCAAGGACGGAGCGCCGGCCGCCGCGACGATGGTCTTTTCCAGGATGTCCATGATTTCGCGCGAGAGCGGCTGGCCGCTGGCGGCGTTCGCTTGCACCGGATCGAGCGGCGCCAGCGCCACCTTGCCGGGTGCGCCGGCACGCGGGCTCTGGCCAAGCGTCCTGACGCGCGCCACCGCCTGCGAAATCAGGTCGCTGACGTCGTTTGCGAGCGCATCGACCACGCCCAGCTCATGCGCCTGCCGCGCGCCCAGCCGTTCGGCCCGGCGCAGCATGCCGTGGAAGGCCGCGCCTGCCCGCGGCCAGCGCCGGTATGGCACCACCATCGCGCCGATGCCCGGCACGATGCCCAGGGTGATCTCCGGCATCTGCATCCAGGCGCCTTCCAGCGCGACCACGCCGTGGCAGCGCATGACCAGTTCCAGCCCGCCACCGAGCGCCATGCCGTTCAGCGCAGCCACCACCGGTTTTTTCATGGCGTCCAGGTGCACCAGCAGGCGCGAACAGTCGCGCGCATATTGGGTGGCCGCGTCAGCGTCGCCCAGCATGGAAGGGAAGCGGCCGATGTCGGCGCCGGCGCAGAAGGCGCGCGCGCCGTAGCCGGTGATGACGAAGCCCGATACCGCGGGATCGGTCTCGAAGCGGCGGATCACCGCCAGCACCTCGTCGGTCAGTCCGTCGTGCAGCGCGTTCATCGCGTCCGGACGGCGCAGGGTGATGATCTTGACGCCATCGACCTCGTCGACCAGCACGTGGCGCCAGAAATCGAGGTAGGCCGCGAACGGGCGCCCGGGCACCGGCATCCCGGGGCGGTCGAGTGCGAAGCGCGACAGTATGCGGCCGGTTTCGGCCTCGCCCAGCTCGCGCATCAGTTCCAGCGGGCCTTTCCTGAAGCCGAGCGCGCTCACGCAGCCGAGCTCGAGGTCGGCCGCCTCGCCGATGCGGCGGTCGAGGATGTCCACCGTTTGCGAAAAGAGGACGCCGAGCAGGCGGTCGCGCACGGTCGCGGCAATGTCCGGCGCGACCTGCACGCGCTTGCCGGGGGCGACCGTAAGCCAGCTGTCGACCGAGCGGAATACCGGCGCCGGCCGATAGTGCGCGCCTTCCTCCTCCGCCTGCAGGGTGTTGGTCTCGGTGATGATGGGATTGCCGCGCGCCAGGTTAAGGACGAAGAAGGGACCGGCATGGACGAATTCGGCGGCCACGCTGTCGACTTCGGCCGCGCTCGCATGTTCGAGCAGCAGGGCCGACTCGTTGCACCAGTTGTCGAAGATCCGGTCGAGCATGAAGCAGACCGCGTCCGAGGTCACCAGCGGCACCTTGCCGGTCACGCAGAACAGCCAGCGCAGGTAGTCGATGACGGCCGGATCGGCCTCGCTCCAGTCGATCACCTCGACCGCCGGGTTGCGCCAGGCCGGCGCGAAGAAATGGGTGACGGTGGCGCGCGCCTTGTTCTTGAGTTCCGAGAAAATGCGTTCCGCCGGCAGCGAACTGGTGTTGGAGGTGATGAGCGTTCCGCGCCCCACCACCGCCTCGACCTGCGCAAAGATGCGACGCTTGAGCGCCAGGTTTTCGGTTGCCGCCTCGATCACCCAGTCGCAGTCGGCCAGCATGCCGTAATCGAGCGTGCCGCTGATGTCGGCGCATACGGCGGCTGCCTGCTGCGCGCTCATCTTGCCGCGCGCAACGGCCTTTTGCGCGTAGTCGCGGCAGCGCTGCAGTGCGCGCTCGAGCGCTTCCTGGGACACATCGACGAGGGTCAGGCGGATATCCGGCAAGGCGCTTTTCAGGTAATAGCCGATGTCCGGACCGATGGTACCGGCGCCGATAATGGCGACGTGCCGGGGCAGGGGGCGTTCTGGGGTATGCAGCAATGGATTGGCGGTTCTCATGGAGTCGCTTGGCTTTCTTCGATGGGTTGATCGGTTGCCGCGGCCACGCCCTGGCGTACCAGGTCCCTGCACTCGGCCATGCCAAAGCCGGCTTCGCGCAGCACGGCCAGCGTGTCCTGCCCGTACCTGGGCGCGAAGCTGAAACTTTCGGGCGCGCCCGCGACATCGACCGCCATCGGCTGCATGCGTACCAGCTTGCCGGCCGGTGTACGGGTGGCGGTGAGCTTGTCGCGGATGGCTGCCATCTCGCGCACTGCGGGAATGTCGTGGATTGGCGCATGCGGAATGGTCGCCAGACGCAGTTTTTCGGCCAGTTCGGCCGTGCCGCAGCGCCTGGTGGCGAGCGCCATATCGTGTCCGATCGAACTGGCTTGCTCGTGGCGGCCTTCGTTGGTCGCGCGCACCGAGTTGGCGACGTCGGCAAACTGGGCGATATCGCACAGGCGCTTCCACTGCACATCGCTGCCGATGGCGATGTACATGAAGCCATCCGCGGTGGGATAGACGTTGGTGGGAATGAACTTGCGGTGCGCATTGCCGCTGCGCGTGATTTCGTCGGGCCGGCAGTCGAAGTCGAGCAGCGGCAAGGTGGTGATCAGCCACGACGCGGCGGCCTGCAGCATCGAGACATCGATGCGCGTGCCGCGCCCGCTCTCGGCGCGCTCGGCCAGCGCCATCATCACGTTGGCGTACACTTCGTCGCCCGCCTTCAGGTCCACCAGCGGCACGCCGGACAGCGTCGGCGAGCCGTCCGGGTCGCCCGTCAGTTCCATGTAGCCGGCCATGGCCTGGATCACCGGATCGTAGCCGGGCGCGTCGGGCCAGGCCGGCCCCATCGCGGAAATCCCCGCCCAGATCAGGTCCGGCTTTACGCCGCTGAGCGTCGCGTAGTCGATGCCCAGTTGTTCATAGCGGCGCGGAACCGTGTTGCAGCAAAAGATGTCGACATCGAGCTCGGTGATCAGGCGCCGCAGCACCGCCTGGCCGGCCGGCTCCTTCAGGTTCAGCGCAATGCTTTCCTTGCCCACGTTGGGAGCGACGAAATAGCTGCGCCGGTCGTCGTCCGCCACCCTGGAGCCGATATAGCGGTTCGGGTCCCCGGGCAGGCCGCCGGCGCCTGGCGTGGCCTCGATGCGGATCACGCGCCAGCCGAGCTGGGCGAAGCGCAAGGTCGCGTAGGGCAGCGACAGCGCCTGTTCCATGGACAGGACTGTGCGCCGTTTCATGTGCGCTCCCAGCTTGGCTGTTCGCCCTGGCCGTGCAGCGCGCGATACACCCGTTCCGGCGTGAACGGCAGGCCGTGGATGCGCACGCCCGTGGCGTTGTAGATCGCGTTGGCGGTGGCCGCGGCGATGCAGATCGCCGGCGCTTCGCCCACCCCCTTGGCACCCTGCGGACCTTCGCCGTCCATCGACTCGATGAAGTGGATGTCGATCTCGGGAATTTCGGGCGCCGTCACCAGCTTGTAGTCGCGGAAGTTCGGATTGCGCATGACGCCGTTTTCGACCATCAGGTTTTCGGTCAGCGCATAGCCCTGCCCCATCACCACGCCGCCTTCGATCTGGCCCTCGATGCCGAGCCGGTTCAGGACCCGGCCCACGTCGTGCGCGGCGGTGACGCGGCTCATTGTGACGATGCCGGTGTCGGTATCGACTTCCACCTCGACCACCTGGGTGGCCCAGGTGTAGGCGGCCGACACGTCGCCCTTAAAGCCCTTGTCCTGGTGCACGCTGGGCGGTTCGTAATAGAAGGTGGTCATCACCAGCTCGGCCTTGTCCGAGAAATGCAGCTGGCGCAGCAGGCGTGGCAGGTCGATCAGGGCTTCTCCGCTGGCGGCGCGGATCACGTAGCCGCCGCGCAGATCGAGCTCGCCGGCGTCGCATTCGAGCTTGGCCGCCGCCGCTGCCAGGATCTTGGCCTTGGCCTTGCGCGCCGCGCCGATGGCCGAATTGCCGGCGATGAAGGTGGTGCGCGAGGCATGCACGCCCACGTCCCACGGCGTGATTGCGGTGTCGTTGTTGACCACCGTGACGCGCGAGATCGGCAGGCCCAATTCCTCGCACACCAGTTGCGCCAGCACGGTTTCCGAACCCTGGCCGATTTCCGAAGCGCCTGTAATGAGCGTGAGCTGCGCGAAATCGTCGAGCTTGAGGATGGTGCCGCAGCCGTCGGAAGGATGGATCTTGGCGCCGCCGCCCACGTGCAGGGTGGACGCCATGCCGATGCCGCGCTTGATCGAACCGGGCGCCTTCTGGTTGTTGCGGTTTTGTTCCAGCTGGCGCTGGAAGTGACTGTGTTCGGCAGCCGTGGACAGGCATTGCTTGAAGCCGCAGCTCTTGAAGTGCATGCCCTGGCCGGTCACTTCGCCCGCGTCCTGCGCGTTTTTCATGCGAAATTCGAACTGGTCCATGCCGATCGCCTCGGCCAGCATGTCCATCTGCTGTTCGATGGCGAAGGTGGCCTGCAGGTTGCCGTAGCCGCGGAACGATCCCGCGTAGGGATTGTTGGTGTACACGGCGACGGTGTGATAGTCGCAATGCGGCACCCGGTACAGCGACGAGAAGGTTTGCATCATCACGAACGGGGTGGTCGCGCCCCACGAGGTGTAGGCGCCGTTGTCGTGCAGCGTATGCACCTGGCGGAAGGTAAGCGTGCCGTCCTTCTTGCAGCCGGAGCGCAGCGTCAGCAGCACCGGCTGGCGGGTCGGCGAAGCCAGGAATTCCTCTTCGCGCGTGAACACCAGCTTTACCGGGCGCCGGGTCAGGCGCGCCAGGTACACGCAAATCACCTCGAACGGGTAGATATCGAGCTTGGAGCCGAAACCTCCGCCGATGGGCGGCTGGATGATGCGCACCCGGCTCGGGTCCATCTGCAGGTAGTCGGCGAACTCGCGCTTGTGCAGGAACGGCACCTGCGTGTTCGAGTACATCAGCAGGTTGCCGGATGCGTCGAACTCGGCGATCATGCCCGACACGCCCATGCAGCAGTGCGTGACGTAATGCAGCTCGAAGGTATCCTCGAGAACCACATCCGACTCCGCCTCGCCCTGCGCGACGTCGCCGTGGCTGTAGTCGAAGCGCATGGCGACGTTGTCGGGCTTGTCCGCATGGATCGCCGGTGCGCCGCTCTTTTGCGAATCGCGGGCGTCGGCCAGCACCGGCAGGTCCTGGTACACCACCTTGATCAGCTTCAGGGCCTGCTCGGCGATCTCGACGCTTTCGGCGGCGACCGCCGCGATCTCGTCGCGCTCGCTGCGCACGCGCTCGCCCTTGAGGGGCATATGGTCCTTGGCCACCCCGATCGGGCGCATGTCCGGCACATCGAAGGCGGTAATCACGGCATGCACGCCGGGCAGGGCGCGCGCGGCCGACACGTCGATGCTCTTGATCAGTGCGTGCACCCGCTCCGAGCGCAGGATCTTCGCATGCAGCTGGCCGGACAGGTTGATGTCGTGGATATAGCGGGTCTTGCCCTCGATTTTTTCCGGCGCATCCATCTTGACGATGCGCTTGCCGATCAGGGTGTCCGGCGCGATGGTCTTTGGCGAAACTGTCATGGCGCTACTCCTGGGTCGAGGTCTGGCTCACGGAGGCGATCGCCTCCACGATTTTCTTGTAGCCGGTGCAGCGGCAAATGTTGCCTTCGATGCCGCGCTTGATGGCCGCTTCGTCGGCATCGGGCTCGGTTGCGAGCAGGTGGGTGGCCTGCACCACCATGCCAGGCGTGCAAAAGCCGCACTGCACCGCCCCGCATTCGACCAGCGCCGCGCGCAGGGCGGCGCCGGTCGGCTGCGCAGCGAGCCCTTCGACCGTGGTCAGGCTGCGTCCCTGGCAATCGAGCGCGAACATCAGGCATGCGTTCTGCGACACGCCGTCGACCAGGATGGTGCAGGCGCCGCATTCGCCTTCGCCGCAGCCGTATTTGGTGCCGGTCAGTCCGATTACGTCGCGCAGCATGGTCAGCGCGCTCATGCCGAGTCCGACCCTTGCGCTGTTCTTGATGCCGTTCAGGGTGAAATCGATTTCATGCTTTTGCGACATGGCTGAGCATCCTTTTTGTCATGTTGTGAATGAGTTCCTTGCGATACCAGGCCGAGGCGCGTACGTCGTCGATCGGGTTTACCTCGTTGCGCGCCGCAAGCGCGGCAGCGGCGATGGTGGTCTGGTCGAGACGCTTTCCTTCGAGTGCAGCTTCAGTGCGCGGCGCGCGCACCGGTGTTGCCGCCACGGCGCCGAAGGCGACCCGCACGCCGCTCATGACACCGTCCTTCAGCACGCCGCCGATGCCGATCGAGATGGTGGCGATGTCGAGCGCCGGGCGCGTGCCGAACTTGAAAAAGCGCGCGCTGAAATGCTCGGGCGGCAGCGCGATGCGCACGCCGAGCAGCAGCTCGTCCGGCACGCGGCTGGTCTTGCCAGGTCCGACGAAAAATTCGTCAAGCGGCAGGCTGCGCACGCTCACCTTGCCGTCCGCCAGGCGCGCCAGTTCGGCCGTTGCACCCAGCACCAGCAGCGGAACCAGGGTGTCGCCCGCCGGCGAGGCGTTGCAGATATTGCCGCCGAGGGTGGCCGCATTCCTGACCTGGCTGCTGGCGAAGTGGTCGCCCGCTTCGACCAGCAGCGGCAGGTGATGGCGCACCAGCGGGTCGTCCATCAGTTCGGCGATGGTGGTGAGCGCGCCGATGTGGACGGCGTCACCTTCCAGGCGCACGCCCTTGAGTCCTGCGACGCGCCGGATATTCATCAGCGTGTGTTTTGGCTGAAGCCGGCCGGACTGCAACTGCGGCATCAGGTCGGTGCCCCCGGCCAAAATGGTGACCTCGCCGGCAGAGCGCTGCAGGTATGCGAGCGCCTGTTCCAGATCGACCGGTGCGAGGTATTGCTCTTGCGGTGCTGATTGGGTCATGGTTTTCCTTAGAATCGGATTGGTTCCTGATACCGCCCGTATACCTTCACAAGCTCTTTGGTAATCTCGCCCACGCTGGCGTAGGCCTTGACCGCGGCGACAATGGCCGGCATGACGTTGACGCCGGCGGCGGCGTCCTTGCCCACCTGGGCCAGGGTGCTGGCGACGGTTGCGCCATCGCGTTCGGCGCGCGTCTTGTTCAGGTTCGCGATCTGCATCCGCGTGTCGTCCTCGTCGTATGGATGGAATTCGACCGGGTGGTCTTCTTCCTGGTCGTTGCGGTGGCGGTTCACGCCCACCTTGGGAAAGGCGCCCGATTCGATATTGCGCTGCATGCGGTAGGCCTGCGCCGATACCTTGGACTGGATGCTGCCTTCCGAGACCAGCTTGACGATGCCGCCCTCGGCGTCCACCTCCGCCATGATTTCGACCATCTTGTCGCGCATCTGGTTGGTCATGGTTTCGACATAGAACGAGCCGGCCAGCGGATCGACCGTTTCGCACAGGCCCATTTCGTCGGACAGGATCTGCATGGTGCGCAGCGAGATACGCGCCGAATACTCGGTCGGGATCGTGTACGCCTCGTCGTAGGAACACAGCGCCATGGTCTGGGTACCGGAGAGCGCCGAAATGAGCGCGTAGTAGGCGCCGCGCACGATGTTGAGCTCCGGCTGTTCGAAGGTCAGGCCGCCCCCGCCGCCGGCGGCGATCATGCGCAGCCACATCGAGCCGGGGCTTTTCGCGTTGTACTCTTCCTTCATGATCTTGGCCCACAGGCCGCGTCCCGCGCGGAACTTGCAGACCTGCTCGAACAGGTTGCCGAAGATGTTGAAGTTGTACGACAGGCGGCCCGCGAATTCGTCGACGTCGAGTCCGCGCTTGATGACCTCGTCGGCATACGCCTTGGCGATGCAGAATGCGTACGCCATCTCCTGCGCCGGCGTGGCGCCCGACTCGCGGATGTGATAGCCGCACACCGAGACCGGGCTGTACTTGGGCGCGTGTTCGGCGCAGTACTCGATGGTGTCGCCCACCAGCCGGATCGAGGGCTCGACCGGGAAAATCCAGGTGCCGCGCCCGATGAATTCCTTGAGAATGTCGTTTTGCGCGGTGCCGCGCAACTGCTTGATGTCGTAGCCGCGCTTCTCGGCCATCGCCAGGTACATCGCGATCAGGATCGCGGCCGAGCCGTTGATGGTGAGCGACACGGTGATCTTGTCGAGGTCGATCCCGTCGAAGGCGATCTCGAAGTCGCGCAGCGTATCGACCGACATGCCGACCCGGCCGATTTCACCCTCGGCCAGCGGATCGTCGGAATCGAGCCCGATCTGGGTCGGCAGGTCGAGCGCGACGTTCAGCCCGGTCTGGCCGTTCGCGATCAGGTACTTGAAGCGCGCGTTGGTGTCGCCAGGGTTGCCGAAGCCGGCATACTGGCGCATGGTCCACGGCTGCTTGCGATACATCAGGTTGTGGATTCCCCGCGTGAACGGATACTCGCCGGGCAGCCCCACCATGCCGACACCGCCGCTTTGCTCCATGTCCTGGGCCGTGTAGAGCGGCTTGACCTCGATGCCCGACTCGTTGACGACGCTCTTTATTTCAGGCTTTGCGCGCTGGTTCATTTAAGTTCACTCCGGATGTAGTCCACGATGGCGTCCAGCTTGGAGCCGGTCGGGAAGATGCCCTTGAAACCGAGCTCGCGCAGCGCGGCATGATCCTGCGCCGGCAGGTTCCCGCCGATCATCCAGAGCTTGTCGGACAGGCCGGCCTGTTCCAGCAGGGGCACCAGCTTGCGGCAGAACGGCAGGTGCGAGCCGGCCATGCTGGACATCGATATCACATCGACATCCTCTTCCAGCGCGATGCGTGCCACCGCTTCCGGCGTCTGGCGCAGGCCGGTGTAGATCACTTCGAAGCCGGCCTCCATCATGGCGCGCACCACGATCTTGGCCCCCTGGTCGTGGCCGTCGAGGCCGGGTTTGGCCAGCAGCACCTTGATGTGGCGCTGCGATTGCAATGCTTGGTTCATGCCGTCACCTCCTTGGCGATAATGAGTTTCAGGATCTCGCTGGTGCCGCCGCCGATCAGGAGAAAGCGCACGTCGCGCAGGTAGCGCTGTACCGGGTATTCCATCGCGTAACCGTACGAGGCCAGGATGCGCGCGGCCTGGTCGCAGATCTCGGCCGCCGCTTCGGTGGCGAACAGCTTGGCCATCGCGGCTTGCTTGTGATGCGGGCGGCCCGCGTCGCACAGCCAGGCCGCGTGATACACCAGGTGGGTGGCGGCCTCGAGCTGGGTAGCCATCTCGGCGAGTTTGAACTGGATCGCCTGGAAGCGGTCGATCGGTTTGCCGAACTGCTTGCGTTCGGACGCGTAGCGCACCGCTTCGTCCAGCGCCGCGCGCGCCACGCCCAGGCCCATCGCCCCGGTAATGATGCGGATCTCGGCCAGCGTCTTCTTCAGGTGCGCCTCGCCGTCGCCTTCCTCGGACAGGCGGTGGCTGTCCGGCACCAGGCAGTTGTCGAAGGCGACTTCGGACGTGGGCAGTGCCAGCACGCCCATCTTGTGGATCTCGCGCCCGACGATCAAGCCCTTGAAGCCGCGTTCGACCAGGAAGATCGTGAGCTTTTTTTCCTCGCCGGCGCGCGCGAAGACGGTAAAGAAGTCGGCCAAGGGAGCGGCCGTGATCCAGGTCTTCTGGCCGTTGATCAGGTAGCCGCCATCGACCTTGGTGGCGCTGGTGGCGATGCCGCCCAGGTCGGAACCGGCGTTCGGTTCGGTCATGCAGATCGCGCCGGTCCGTTCGCCGCGCAGCGCAGGCTTGAACAGGCGCTCCGTGATCTCTCGATTGCCGAGCATGTGCAGGAACTTGGTTCCCATCAGCGACTGCATCGCCGCCGCACCGGCCAGCGACATGCTGCCGCGCGCCACTTCCTGGAGCGCCAGGCAGAATTCGGTGAGGCCCATGCCGCTGCCGCCCGCATCTTCCGGATAGCGCATGCCGAACATGCCCAGGCCCGCGAGTTCGGCCATCAGTTCGCGCGGGTAGGCGCGTGCCTCGTCCAGCGCCGCCGCCTGCGGCGCGATGCGCTGGTCGCAAAAGCGCGCAAACGTGGCGCGCACCGCTTGTTGTTCTTCTGTCAGGTCGAAATTCATGCCGGCTCGCCGTCGCTCATGCCGTAGCTTTGTCTGGCCGCCTCGGGCGAGATGATCCCGTTCGCCACCTCCTGCGCCAGCAGCGCGCGGTCGCGTTTTTTCGGGTCGCCGTAGCCGCCGCCGCCGCCGGCCTGCTGGTGGTAGCGGGTTCCCTTGGGTACGCCGGTAATCAGGTCCTTGTTCCTCGGCACCACGAGCTGGCCGTCCGGATAGTGCAGGCGAATGAAATTAAGGGTACCTTCGCCTCCGCCGAACAGGCCGAAGGCCGGTTCGAAGTCGCCGTCGCCGAAGGTCACCAGCTGGGTGTCGTCCGAGCCGATCTCGAAGATCGTTTCCACACCGAGGCCGCCGCGCCATTGCCCCGCGCCGGCCGAGTCGATCAGCAATTCGTGCTTGACCAGCGTGTGCGGAGTCTGCTGCTCGAACATCTCGTAGTCCTGGTCGAGCACACCGCCGGACGCGTCGATCATGCCGATATGGTCGTAGCCGTCGGTGCCGAGCATCGCACCCGAGCCGCCCTTCAGGCCCATGAAGCCGATGTCGACGTATTTCTCGTTGTTGCGCGGATCGATGCCGGTGGTGAGCGAGCACAGAAGGTTGTTCCAGCCGGCCGTCACGCGTTCGGGCATCACCGGCGCCAGCGCGCGCTGGATCGCATCGGCGTTCGGCGGGCACAGGTGGTTGCCGAAGGTGGTGGCCTTGGGGTAGGCCGCGTTCAGGATCGTGCCTTCCGGGATCACGATCTCGATCGGCTGCACCATGCCCTCGTTGTGCGGGATGTCCGGGTTCACCATTTGCAGCAGGGTCAATATGGTGGCCGAAGCGCTCGAGGTGAAGGTGCCGTTGACGAAGCCGTTGGTCTGGGCGTCGGTGCGCGAATAGTCGAACTTGATGCTGCGCTCGCGCACCTCGATATCGACCCGGATCGTGAATTTCGAGCCGGGGTGGCGGCCGTCGTAGTACACATAGCCCTCGCCGGCGTAATGGCCATTCGGGATCTTGGCGATCTCCGCTTCCATCATCTTGCGCGTCGCCTCGAACAGCGCCTGCTTGTGCGACTCGTAGCTGTCCACCCCGTACTTGCGCAGCAGTTCGAGCAGGCGCCGTTCGCCCACGGTGCAGGCGCCGATTTCCGCCTTCATGTCGTGCTGGACGATGTCGAAGCGGATGTTCGCGAAAATCAGGTTCCACACGTCCTTGCGCAGCTTGCCTTTTTCGATCACCTTGACCGGCGGGATGCGCAGCGCCTCCTGCCAGACTTCGACCGCATTCGGGTTGTAGCCGCCGGCCACGTTGCCGCCGATGTCGGCCTGGTGTCCCTTGACCGCGGTCCACGCAACGAGCTTGTCTTCCAGGAAAATCGGCTTGTAGACGGCCACGTCGTTGTTCTGGTTGCCGAGGCTGAATACGTCGTTATGGAAGATCACGTCGCCCGGATGGATGTCGTCGCCGAAGTACTCCTTGATGTACTTGCACACGGGCGCCAGCGAAAACGCCAGGATCGGCAGGTTCTCGGTCTGTTCCAGCATGTTGCCGTCGCCGTCATACAGGCCCGTCACGTAGTCCTTCGCCTCGCACAGGATCGGCGAGCGCGTGGTCTGCGCCATCGAGATGCTCATTTCGTCCGTAATGGCCTTGAAGCTGCGCGCATACACGGAAAGCAGGATCGGATCTATTTTCACGTCGCTCATGCCAGGGCCTCTTTCTTTTCTTTCGAATCGGATTGTTCGGCGGCGTGCAGGCCCGATTTGACCAGGTCTTCGCGCCCTTTTCGGAACAGCGCGAACGAACCATAGCCATCGACCACGCAGTCGAAGGAAGCGCTCACGAAGATCGCGGTGGTTTCCTGTTCGATCATGGCCGGACCGTGAATCCGGTTGCCGTAGCCCATACGATGGCCGTCATACAGCGCGACGCTGGCGAACGCACGGGTTTCCGGGATATAGATGCGGCGCTCGCCCTTGAGCGCGGCGCTGGCGTCCGCGCCAGCCCAGCGCTCCTTGCGGTAGGACGGTTTGTCGGTCAGGCCGACCGCCTGCACCCGCACGTTGATGATTTCCACCGGCGTGTTCTCGTGCTCGAGCGAATAGCCGTACAGGCGGTTATGCTCGGCGTGGAAGGCGCGCGCGAGGGCGGCGCCGTCGCGCGCTGCAAGCAGCGCGTCGGACACCGCGAACGACACCTCGTGGT
>JBAQKU010000411.1:0-16841 GCA_049301315.1 Telluria sp. | reverse complement strand
GTGCGGACCGGATCGACACCATCGCCCGCGCCGCAGTGGAAGTCGCGCCGCCCATCTTCTTTTCGCTGCTCATCATCACCGTCAGTTTCCTGCCGGTTCTGGCGCTGGGGGGGGAAGAAGGAAAACTGTTCGCGCCCCTGGCCTACGCCAAGACCTACGCGATGGCGGTCGCCGCAGCGCTTTCCGTGACGCTGGTGCCGGCGCTGCTGGCCATCCTGATCAAGGGGCGCATCGCGCCGGAACAGGCCAACCCGCTCAACCGGCTGCTGCACGCGCTCTATCGTCCGGTATTGCGCACCGTGCTGACGCGTCCGCGCACCGTGCTGCTGGTTGCGCTGGTGGTCGCGCTGTCCGCCGCCTGGCCCTTGTCTCGGCTTGGCAGCGAATTCATGCCGGAGCTGGACGAAGGTGATTTGCTGTACATGCCGATGACGCTGCCGTCGATCTCGATCGCCAAGGCGCGCGAGGTGCTGCAACAGACCAACCGGATTATTGCGACCGTGCCGGAAGTGGCGCGGGTGTTCGGCAAGGCAGGACGGGCGGAGACCGCGACCGATCCGGCGCCGCTGGAAATGATTGAGACGACGATTCAATTGAAGCCGCGCGCCGAATGGCGCCCCGGCCTGACGCCGCAAGCCTTGCGCGAGGAGCTAGAGCGCAAGCTGCGCATACCCGGCTTGTCGAATACGTGGACGCAGCCGATCCGCAATCGCATCGACATGCAGGCGACGGGCGCGCGCACTCCGGTGGCGCTCAGGGTGACCGGGCCGGACGCCGGACGCGCGGAGGCGCTGGCGGTGGAGATCGAAAAAGTCTTGCGGCCGATACCGGGCGTGGCGTCGGCGAGCGCCGAGCGCCAGGGACGCGGGCGCACCATCGAGATCGAAATTGACCGTGCAGCGGCCGCGCGTCTCGAACTCTCGGTGGCCGACGTGCAGCAGGTGATCGACGCGGCGCTGGGCGGCATGGCCGTGACCGACGTGCTGGAAGGCCGCGAACGCTACGGCGTGAGCCTGCGCTTTCCGCCCGAATATCGGGACGGGGTTGCCAGCCTGCGCAGTCTCCCGGTGGTCAGCCATAACGGCGCGGTGGTAGCGCTCGAAAAAATTGCCCGCATACGCGTCGTGGACGGGCCGGCCATGCTGCGCAGCGAAAATGCGCGGCCGGCAGCGTGGGTCTATGTCGATGTGGCCGGGGCCAGTCCCGCCGCGCTGGTCGCCGAAGCGGAGAAGGCGGTCGCCGCCGCGGTATCGCTGCCTTCCGGCTATGCGCTGGAATGGAGTGGCCGCTATCGTCAGTGGGATGAGGCGCAAGAGCGGCTGCAACAAATCGTTCCGGCGGTGCTGGTTGCCATTGTCATGCTGATTTATCTCGCCTTCCGCCGCGCCGCCCACGTCTGGATGCTGTTGTTGAGTCTGCCGCTGGCGCTTGCCGGCAGCGCGTGGTTCCTCTATTGGCTCGACTACCGCCTGTCGGTGGCCGTATGGGTGGGGCTGATCGCGCTGGCGGGCGTGGCGGTGGAAACGGCGATTCTCATGTTGATCTATCTTGAGCAGGCTTACTCCGCGCGCCTGCATGCGGCCCGTGCCGCCGGCCGGCCGCTGGCGCTGCACGACATACGCGAGGCGGTGGAAGAGGGGGCACTGCAGCGCCTGCGGCCGAAGATCATGACGGTCACTGTGATCATCGCCGGACTGCTTCCCATCATGCTGAGGGACGGCACCGGCGGCGACGTGATGCGCCATGTTGCCGCGCCGATGCTGGGCGGCATCGTCAGCGCGGCGGCGCTGACCTTGCTGGTCGTTCCCGCCTTGTATTACCTGTGGCGGGTTCGCGAATTGGCCGCCGCGTCGAATGAACATTGAAAGCGTCGGGTGAGCGACGCCCAGCCGGCCAATGTTTCCGCCGCCCTGAGAAATTTCCTTTTGCTCGCCATGATCGGCGGCACCAGTGTCGGCTTCGCCAGGATCGCCATGCCCTTGATGGCCCTGGCGCTGGGGGGGCGACGCCAGGCAAATCGGATGGGTGGGCGGCATGCAGAGTCTGGGGATGTTGCGGATGGGAATTCCGGTCGGCATCCTGGTGGACCGGTTCGGGCCGCGCCGGTTCTTTATTGCCGGCGCCCTGGTGTATGCGGCACTGGCCTTCGCGCGCACGCCGTTCCAGCTTTTGCCGGGTGCGCTGCTGGCAGCGACCAATGGAGACTGTTTGCAATGTTCAATCTACTGACGGCCCTCTTTGGGGGGCTGGCTATTGCGACAGTATTCAGGCGCTCGCCCAGAGGTGGGGCCTGATACCGCCAGCAACGAATATTGCCAACCACCGAAGCGATATTTGAAATGCAAATATGCTTTCTTCATAAAATTCGTTCATCGGCGTTGACTCCAAAGGCTATAGTCAACGCATGAAACTTATCGCACACAATTTCTTATCCGACTTCGCGCGTACCGCCGATATCGCAAGAGGCGTTGCCCGCGAGTCCGCGCCGATCATTGCGTTTCGTGACGCGCAACAGCTCAGTCTGCTTGTTCGCGCCACGGCGTTTGTGTTTTCCGACCCGCGCTCGCGCGAGCTGCACGATTTGATCGAGCGCATAGCGCCCAGCGAAGCAACCGCATTGATTACCGGAGAAACCGGGACCGGAAAGGAGCTGGTCGCGCGGCATGTGCACGCATTAAGTCCACGTCGCGACGCCAGCTTTGTCGCGGTCAACTGCGGCGGATTTTCCGAAACGCTGATCGAGAGCGAACTGTTCGGCTATGAGCGGGGCGCTTTTACCGGCGCGCAGCAGGCCAAGCCTGGCTGGTTCGAGGTGGCCAACGGCGGCACATTATTTCTCGACGAGATTGGCGACTTGCCGCTTGCGATGCAGGTCAAGCTGCTGCGCGTGCTGCAGGAGCGCGAGGTCGTGCGCCTTGGCGCGCGCAAGCCGATTCCGATTGATGTGCGGCTGATTGCCGCGACCAATGTCGATCTCGCGGAAGCCGTACGCGCCGGACGTTTCCGTGAAGACCTGTACTATCGCCTGCACGTAGTCGCGCTGCCGCTAAAGCCGCTACGGGAACGCCCCGGCGATATTTCTCCGCTTACTCGGCACTTCTTGCAGACCTACGCAAACCGCTTGTCCCTGGGCGATGTACGCCTTGCGCCCGAGACAGAAGATGCGTTGCTAGCCTACGCTTGGCCCGGCAATATTCGTGAACTTGAAAATGTGATTCACCGCGCGTTGCTGGTATGCCGGGATCGGGTGGTCAAGGTCACGGATCTACATTTGCAGGCATGGGAGGCACGACCATCCTTCCGGTCAATACTTGCTGATCGAGCACCTTCATCGCCACAAGCACCAGCAAATTTCGCCTGCTCGCCGGAACAAAGCGTGCAATCGGCCCACCGTCAAACCGAAACAGAACGTTTTCGCGCTTCGTGGAAGTGCCTGCTCGCATCGGGCCAGAATCTGGACTTTGAAACCCTGCAGCGGGAACTCGTTATTGATGCATGGGAAGCCAATCAACGGAATCAGGTGAGGACGGCAAAGCATCTCAATGTGAGCCGCAATATTTTGCGCACATATCTTAAGAACGCCGGGGCACTTTAAAAGAAAACGTCAAGACGAATTGCCGATCCGAGCGACACCGCAGAACGGGCAGGCGTGGTTTGAATAGCCATCTTATGTTTCTTCTGCCGTAACGAACGAGGAGATATTGCCACGAATAAGATCGGATAGTTCACGCATCGATCATCGATTCCTGGCGAAATTGTGGCGGTTCAAGCCCGACAGGGCGCTAGCGCTGCGCTTCGGGCTGCAAGGTGACATGGTCGATGCCGTGCCGCGACAGCAGCATCGCCTTGACCGCGCGCAGCACCTGCGGCCATTCGTCGAGGTCGCGGATCTCGAGGTGGCCGATCAGCGCCGGGTGGCCCGGCGACATGTCCCACACGTGCAGGTCGTGCACCGACAGCACGCCTTCAACCTGCGCCAGGTCCTCTCCCACTTTCAGGTAGTCGATCTGGTGCGGCACGCCTTCCATCAGGAAGTGGTAGGACTCGCGCAAGATGGCGACGGTCGATTTGAGGATCAGCACCGAGACCAGGAGCGACAGCAAGGGGTCGATCTGCATCCATCCGGTCAGCGCGATCACGGCGCCGGCGACAATCGCCGCGACCGATCCGAGCAGGTCTCCCATCACGTGCACCAGCGCCGCGCGCGTGTTCATGCTGGCCTGGTCGCGCGCGAGCACCCATGCGACCACGAGGTTGATCGCCAGTCCGATCGCGGCCACCACGAACACCATCGTTCCCTGCACCGGCTGGGGCGTGGCGAAGCGCTTGAGCGCCTCCATCACGATCCACGCCACCACCGCCAGCATCACCAGGCCGTTGACGAAGGCGGCCAGCGCTTCGGCGCGCCCGAAGCCGAACGAATGCCGGGCCGAGGGAGGGCGCTTGGCGATCAGTTGCGCCAGCAGCGCAAGGCCGAGCGCGGCCGCATCGGTGACCATGTGGCCCGCGTCCGAAATCAGGGCCAGCGAATTGGAAACGAAGCCGGCGACCACTTCGATCACGGCGAAGCTGAGCGTCAGCAGCAGCGCCAGCGTGAGTGCGGTACGGCTGCGTTCTTCGAAGTAGTGTGCGTGTTTGGCGTCGCCCGCATGGTGGGCATGCAGGTGGGAAGAGGATCGGGTTGGCTGTTTCGAGGGCATCAGGTCGGGAGCGGGAGAGGGTCTTGTTCGAGTTTGTGCAAGTGTAAATGAAATCGGCCGGATTTTTTTGAGGACTGACATTTTGCAATTAAAAAGCCCTTGTCTTTCTTCGGGCGCCTCCCTATAATGCTGGTCTTCGGGCGGTTAGTTCAGCTGGTTAGAATACTTGGTCGACATCCAAGGGGTCGGGGATTCGAATTCCTCACCGCCCACCAGAATTTGTTGTAAAAGCACTGTAAGAGCGAGAAAGGCACACCGGTTATGACACCGCGAACTACAACCAGGTTGTGGGAGCGACGCTAGTTGCGGTGTGTTCTTTTGCTCTGAAAAAAAGAAACGCGGCTAGTCCGCGTTTTTTTTCGTCCGCGTTTTTGTTTGCCATTATCATCAGTTAAATTTACCAGGCGTCCAGCGCCGACATGGAGATCAGTATGCTTACAGTCCGACTTCCCGATGGTTCCGAGCGTCAGTTCGAAGGCCCGGTCACGGTGGCCCAGGTTGCGGCAAGCATCGGCACCGGCCTGGCCAAGGCGGCGCTGGCCGGCAAGGTCGACGGCAAGGTGGTCGATACCTCCCACCTGATCGAACACGATGCCGAACTGGCCATCGTCACCGACAAGGACCCGGAAGGCCTGGACGTGATCCGCCACTCGAGCGCGCACTTGCTCGCCTACGCGGTCAAGGAACTGTTTCCCGATGCGCAGGTCACCATCGGCCCGGTCATCGAAAACGGCTTCTACTACGATTTTTCCTACAAGCGTCCGTTCACGCCCGACGACCTGGCCGCGATCGAAAAGAAGATGGCCGAGCTGGCCAAGAAGGATGAGCCGGTCACGCGCAAGGTGTTGCCGCGCGACGAGGCGGTGGCCTACTTCAAGTCGATCGGCGAGGCCTACAAGGCCGAGATCATCGCCTCGATCCCGGCCGACCAGGACGTTTCGCTCTACACCGAAGGCAGTTTTACCGACCTGTGCCGCGGCCCGCACGTGCCCTCGACCGGCAAGCTGAAGGTCTTCAAGCTGATGAAGCTGGCCGGCGCCTACTGGCGCGGCGATTCCAAGAACGAGATGCTGCAGCGCGTGTACGGCACGGCCTGGGCCAAGAAGGAAGACCAGGAGCAATACCTGCACATGCTGGAGGAGGCTGAAAAGCGCGACCACCGCAAGCTGGGCAAGCAGCTCGACTTCTTCCATTTCCAGGACGAGGCGCCGGGCCTGGTCTTCTGGCATCCGAAAGGCTGGGCGATCTGGCAGCAGGTCGAGCAGTACATGCGCAACAAATACCAGGTCAACGGCTACCAGGAAGTGAAGGCGCCCCAGATTCTCGACCGCACCCTGTGGGAAAAGACTGGTCACTGGGAAAACTATCGCGAGAACATGTTCTCGACCGAATCGGAAAACCGCTCGTACGCGCTGAAACCGATGAACTGCCCGGGCCACGTGCAGATCTACAACGCCGGCATGCGCAGCTACCGCGACCTGCCGCTGCGCTACGGCGAGTTCGGCCAGTGCCACCGCAACGAGCCGTCCGGCGCGCTGCATGGCGTGATGCGGGTGCGCGGCTTCACCCAGGACGACGGCCACATTTTCTGTACCGAAG
Organism: Telluria sp.; assembly: GCA_049301315.1. GTDB lineage: Bacteria > Pseudomonadota > Gammaproteobacteria > Burkholderiales > Burkholderiaceae_D > JBAQKU01. Next base: position 10,542 of record JBAQKU010000411.1, on the reverse strand, counting down.
AGCAGATCGAGCCGGAAGTGACGGCCTTCCACGCGCAGGCGATGGAAGTGTACGGCGACTTCGGCTTTGAAAACATCGACGTCAAGATCGCGCTGCGTCCGGACAACCGGATCGGATCAAGCGAGGTGTGGGATGTCGCGGAAGAAGCGCTGCGCTCGGCGCTCAAGGTGTGCGGCGTGAGCTGGACCGAGCTGCCCGGCGAGGGCGCGTTCTACGGCCCCAAGATCGAATACCATCTCAAGGACAGCCTGGGCCGCCCGTGGCAGGTCGGCACCATGCAGGTCGATTTCTCGATGCCGGGCCGGCTGGGCGCAGAATATGTCGCGGTCGACAACACGCGCAAGGTGCCGGTCATGCTGCACCGGGCGATCGTCGGTTCGCTCGAGCGTTTCATCGGCATCCTGATCGAAAACTACGCCGGCGCGCTGCCGATGTGGCTGGCTCCGGTACAAGTTGCCGTCTTGAATATTTCCGATGCGCAGGGCGAATATGCGAAGAATCTGGCCGCGCAATTGAGCAAAGCGGGGTTCCGTGTTCACGCTGATTTGCGAAACGAGAAAATTACATATAAAATACGTGAGCATTCCGTCCAAAAACTGCCGTACATCATTGTCGTCGGCGACAAGGAGCGGGATGCCAACACTGTGGCCGTGCGAGCCCGTGGCAATGTCGATCTGGGCGTAATGTCCATCGACGCCCTGGTGGAGCGCCTCAAACACGAGGTCGACTCCAAGGCTTGACGAGAATTCTCGACGCGGCTAATTCATCAGATTTTAAAAGGAAACAACATAGCTACTGACAAGTCGCATCGCATCAACGGCGAGATCACCGCCCCTGAAATGCGTTTATCCGGGGTCGAAAACGAGCCGCTTGGCATTGTGAGCCTGGCCGAAGCCTTCCGCCTGGCCGAAGAGGCGAACGTGGATCTGGTGGAGATCGCGCCGACTGCGCAGCCACCGGTCTGCCGTTTGATGGACTACGGCAAGTTCAAGTATTCGGAGCAGAAGAAGGCCCACGAGGCCAAGCTGAAGCAGAAGATCATCCTCGTCAAGGAAGTCAAGTTCCGTCCCGGAACCGACGAGGGCGATTACGCGATCAAGCTGCGTAACCTGATCAAGTTCCTCGAAGACGGTGACAAAACCAAGATCACGCTGCGTTTCCGCGGCCGCGAGATGGCGCACCAGGACATCGGTTTCCGCATGCTCGAGCGCCTCAAGGCCGACCTCGAGCCATACGGCCAGGTCGAGCAGTTCCCGAAAATGGAAGGGCGCCAGATGATCATGATCCTGTCCCCGAAGAAGAAGAAGTAAGCTTTTCGGGCAGGATAAATAGGGTCAGAGTCTAGGGTCAGAGTCGAATTGTTCTGCAAACCTGCAGGGCAATCCGGCTCTGACCCTCATTTTTTTGCAACAAAAGTTGCACGCGATTCGCCCCGGCCGCATTGCCGGGCGGGCGAACTGTGTTAAAATCTGCGCTTCCTGTTTTTTTCTGGCGGGAATTGTACGATTGCAGCGGACTCGCATCTGCTGCAAAAACAAGTGAAAGCAGGCATCTAAGCGTAGCGTTTTGCTGCCACCTGCAATCCTGTTAAACATGGAGCTGTCCTTCGGACAGAACTACTATGCCAAAAATGAAGACCAAAAGCTCGGCGAAGAAACGTTTTCGCGTGCGTCCAGGTGGAACCGTCAAATCGGGTCACGCTTTCAAGCGCCACATCCTGACCAAAAAGACCACCAAGAGCAAACGCCACTTGCGCGGAATCACGAATGTTGATGCGGCTGACGTGAAATCCGTCAAACGCATGATGCCTTCGGCTTAATCTCACAACTAAGGAGTTACTATGCCTAGAGTAAAACGTGGGGTTACAGCTCGTGCCCGTCATAAGAAAATTCTTGTTCAAGCTAAAGGCTACCGTGGTCGCCGCAGCAAGGTATACCGCGTCGCCAAGCAAGCAGTCATGCGCGCCGGCCAGTACGCCTACCGTGACCGCCGCAACAAGAAGCGCGTATTCCGTCGTCTGTGGATCGCCCGTATCAACGCCGCTTCGCGTGAGCATGGCGTGACGTACAGCGTGTTCATGAACGGCTTGAAAAAAGCATCTATCGAACTGGACCGTAAAGTCCTGGCCGATATGGCTGTGATGGACAAGCCGGCGTTCGCCGCGATTGTCGCTGCAGTCAAGGCAAAGATCGCTGCGTAAGCAGCGCTCCTGGCAAGCGATGCAGCGCCGCCTGTCGGGCGGCGTGAAAAGAGCGGGGCAGAGGTTCAAACCTGTGCCCCGTTTTTGATTGTGGCGCGTGCGCCAACACCAGACAGGAAAACAACCCGCATGAACTCCCTGGAAGAACTCGTCGTCTGCGCGCAGGCTGACTTTATCGCCGCCCAAGACGCCGCCACCCTGGAAAACGCCAAAGCCAGGTATCTTGGCAAGACCGGCCAGATCACCGAACAGATGAAGGGCCTGGGCAAGCTCGACCCGGAACAACGCAAGGCGCAGGGCGCCTTGATCAATGCCGCCAAGGAGCGCATTGAAAACGCGCTGGGGGCACGGCGCGACGCGCTCGCCAACGCCCAGCTCGAGGCGCGCCTGAACGCCGAAGCGATCGACGTCACGCTGCCGGGGCGCGGGCGCTCGACCGGCGGCATCCATCCTGTCATGCGCAGCTGGGAGCGGGTCGAGGAAATCTTCCGCTCGATCGGTTTCGACGTGGCCGACGGCCCCGAAATCGAGACCGACTGGACCAACTTCACGGCCCTGAACAGCCCGGAAAACCATCCGGCCCGTTCGATGCAGGACACCTTCTACATCGACGACAAGGACAGCACCGGCAAGCCGCTGCTGCTGCGCACCCACACCAGCCCGATGCAGGTGCGCTACGCGCGCACCCACCAGCCGCCGATCAAGGTGATCGCGCCCGGGCGCACCTACCGGGTCGACAGCGACGCCACCCATTCGCCCATGTTCCACCAGGTCGAGGGCCTGTGGATCGGCGAGGACATCAGCTTCGCCGACCTGAAGGGCGTGTATCTCAATTTCGTCAAGGCCTTCTTCGAGACGGACGACCTGCAGGTGCGCTTTCGCCCCTCGTATTTCCCGTTCACCGAGCCCTCGGCCGAAATCGACATCGCCTTCGGCAGCGGCCCGCTCAAGGGGCGCTGGCTGGAAGTGTCGGGCGCCGGCCAGGTCCACCCGACGGTGGTGAAGAACTTCGGCCTCGATCCCGAGAAGTACATCGGCTTCGCGTTCGGCTCGGGCCTCGAGCGCCTGACCATGCTGCGCTACGGGATCAACGACCTGCGCCTGTTCTACGAAGGCGACCTGCGTTTCCTCAAGCAGTTCAACTAACAGCGGCGCTCGTCCTGCGTCCCTTCAAAAAATATTTGCGGCACAAGGCTTAGATTATGCAATTTTCCGAAAACTGGCTCCGTACCATGGTCAACCCGAAGATGACTTCGGATGAACTGGCCCACCTGCTTACCATGTCCGGACTCGAGGTCGAAGAAGTGGAGGCGGTCGCGCCGCCGTTCTCGAACGTGGTCGTGGCCGAAGTGCTGGAAGTGTCGAAGCACCCCAATGCGGACCGCCTGAACGTGTGCAAGGTCAACGTCGGCACCGGCACCCATCTCAACATCGTGTGCGGCGCGCCCAACGTGCGGGCCGGCATGAAGGCGATCTGCGCGATGGCCGGCGCGGTGCTGCCGCCCGGCCCGGACGGCAAGCCGTTCGAGATCAAGGTCGGCCAGCTGCGCGGGGTCGAATCGCAGGGCATGATGTGCTCGGCGCGCGAGCTGAAGCTGTCGGACGAGGCGTCCGGCCTGATGGAGCTGCCGGCCGACGCGCCGGTGGGCCAGAATATCCGCGATTACCTGGCCCTGAACGACCTCAAATTCACCATCAAGCTCACCCCCAACAAGGCCGACTGCCTGTCGGTGCTGGGCGTGGCGCGCGAAGTGTCGGCCCTCACCGGCACCGCCTTGCAGATGCCGCAGTACCGCAGCGTGCCGCTCGGCAGCGACGAAGTGTTGCCGGTCAAGGTCAGCGCGCCCGACCTGTGCGGGCGCTTCAGCGGGCGCGTGATCCGCGGCCTCAACGCAAAGGCCGCGACCCCGGACTGGATGAAGCAGCGCCTCGAGCGCAGCGGCCAGCGTTCGCTGTCGGCGCTGGTTGACATCTCGAACTACGTGATGCTCGAGCTGGGGCGCCCGTCGCACGTGTTCGACCTGGCGAAAATCCACGGCGGACTCGATGTGCGCTGGGGACGGCCGGGCGAGAGCCTCAAGCTTTTGAACGGCAATACCGTGCAGGTGGACGAATGGGTCGGCGTGATCGCCGACGACAAGCAGATCGAATCGCTGGCCGGCATCATGGGCGGCGACGCGACCGCGGTGTCGCTCGAGACCGAGGACATCTACCTGGAGGCGGCGTTCTGGTGGCCGGGCGCGATCCAGGGGCGTGCGCGCCGTTTCAATTTCTCGACCGATGCCGGGCACCGCTTCGAGCGCGGCGTCGATTTTGCGACCACGGTCGAACACATCGAGCGCATCACTGCGCTGATCGTCGAAATCTGCGGCACCGCCGATACCAGGGTCGGCCCGATCGACGACCAGGTTCTGAAGCTGCCCAAGCGCGAGCCGGTCGTGATGCGCACCGCGCGCGCGCAAAAGGTGATCGGCGTGCCGGTCGACGACCAGATGGTGGCCGACATCTTCACCCGCCTGGGCCTGCAGTTTACCCGGCAGGAAGGCCAGTTCGCGGTGATCTCGCCCTCGTACCGCTTCGACATCGAGATCGAGGAAGACCTGATCGAGGAAGTGGCGCGCGTGTACGGCTTCGAGAACATTCCGGCGCTGGCGCCGGTCGCTCCCCACACCATGCGCAGCGCGCCCGAGAACACGCGTTCGCTGTTCGCGCTGCGCCACCAGCTCGCTTACCTGGGCTACCAGGAAGTGGTCAACATGAGCTTTGTCGATGCGGCCTGGGAGACCGACTTTTCCGGCAATACCGACCAGATCCGCCTGCAGAATCCGATCGCCAGCCAGATGAACGTGATGCGCTCGTCGCTGATCGGCAGCCTGGTGGCCAATGTGCGCTATAACCTGAACCGCAAGGCGGGACGGGTGCGCGCATTCGAGATCGGCGCCATCTTCAAGCGCAACCCGGCCGTACCGGACGGCGCCTTGTCGGTGGCCGGCTTCGAGCAGCCCAAGCGGGTCGCCGCGATCGCCTACGGCCCGGCCTTCGACGAGCAGTGGGGCATGCCGGGGCGCGCGGTCGATTATTTCGACGTCAAGGCCGACCTCGAGGCGCTGTTCGCGCCGGCCACCCTGCGTTTCGTGAAAACGGCGCATCCGGCGCTGCATCCGGGGCGCTCGGCCAGCATCGAAGTCGAGGGACGCGAGGTCGGCTTCATCGGCGAGCTGCATCCGCGCTGGCTGCAGAAATACGACTTGCCGCAGGCGCCGGTCCTGTTCGAGGTCGATGCAGTTGCGTTACAGCAACGCAAGGTGCCGGCATATGAAGAGATTTCGAAGTTCCCCGGCGCGACCCGCGATCTGGCGCTGGTGGTTGGCCAGACGGTCGCAGCACAGGACTTGCTCGACGCTTTTGCTGCGGAAGTGCAGGTAAATCCTGCTGGAAACATTGTGCAAGCCATTGTTTTGTTTGATGAATATCGTGGAAAAGGTTTGGAATCTGACCAAAAAAGCCTTGCTTTCCGCTTTAGCTTGCAAGATACTCAAAACACCTTGCAGGACGATGTGGTCGATGCCGTCATGACGGCAATGGCCGCCGCCGCCAAGCGCACCCACAACGCGACATTGCGTTCATGATCATTCAAAACATCATCAGAATTTTAAAGGCAGGGCTGGAAAATTAATAACAACGACGTTGACACCGCCGTACTCCAATCCGCACTGGCGGCCGACCTGCATCGGGCGATGCTGGTTGCCAAGGTGCGCCAGGCGGCGGAGAAGGACTTGCCTACCTTGACCAAGGCCGAGCTTGCCGAATTGTTATTCGAGCAAGTTGGCCTGAACAAGCGCGAAGCCAAGGACATGGTCGAGACGTTCTTCGACGAGATCCGTAATGCGCTCGAGCGCGGCGAAGCGGTCAAGCTGTCGGGCTTCGGCAATTTCCAGTTGCGCGACAAGCCGCAGCGGCCGGGGCGCAACCCGAAGACCGGGGAAGAAATTCCGATCACGGCGCGCCGCGTCGTCACTTTCCATGCCAGCCAGAAGCTCAAGGCCATGGTCGAAGAGACCAGCCCGCTGGCCCGTGCCGCCTAGCCATGAACGACCGTCTCAGCAAGGCCGATCTGATCGTGCTGCCGCCGATTCCGGCCAAGCGCTATTTCACGATCGGCGAAGTCAGTGAATTGTGCGGCGTCAAACCGCACGTACTTCGCTACTGGGAACAGGAATTCACGCAGCTCAAGCCGGTCAAACGACGTGGTAACCGCCGCTATTACCAGCACCATGAGGTGTTGCTGATACGCCGTATCCGCGAGCTGTTGTACGAACAGGGCTTTACGATCAGCGGCGCGCGCAATAAACTCGATAGCCGCATCGGCGAGGCCGCTCCCCACGGCGAGCCCGGCGCGAGTGAGTCCGGGCCGGCCTTGCCGCCCCCGCCAGACGGCGCGATGATAAGAAGCGAACTGATCGCGATCCTGACGCTGTTAAGACAGGAAACTTAAAAAACAGGGGTGCGCAAGTGCCCCTTTTTCATATTTTACAATTTGCTACATTCCAGCACCCGCGCGCGGCGCGAGCCGTATTGTACGGGCCGGCCAGAGTGCTAGAATATCAAGAGTGTGAATTTGCCAGACTCAACGCATGCAGTACCGGGCGTGAGGTTCGCCTCGGGCTCTTTCCTATGCCGGGAAAATTTAAGGGAAGACAATGATACGCGTTGCCATATGTGACGATCACCAGATAGTAAGAGCAGGATTCAAACAGATTTTTTCTTCGGCCGCGGACTTCAACGTGGTCGCCGAGGGCGCCACCGGCCGTGAAGCGCTCGATATCGCGCGCCGCGAGATCTGCGACGTGCTCCTGCTCGACATCGCCATGCCCGACCAGAGCGGCATCGACATCCTGCGCACCATCCGCCAGGGCCAGCCGAACCTGCCGGTGCTGATCCTGTCGGGTTATCCGGCCCAGCAGTACGCGCTGAACCTGTTCAAGATGGGCGCCAACGGCTACCTGAACAAGGAGTGCGAGGCGGACGAGCTCAAGACGGCGGTGCGCACCGTGTTCCAGGGGCGCCGTTACGTCAGCTCCACGGTGGGCGAATTGCTGGCGCAAAGTTTCGACCGCGACCCGAATACGGCGCTGCATACCGAGTTGTCGGACCGCGAGTTCCAGGTCTTCCTGCGCCTGGCGAAAGGGGCGACCGTGTCCGACATCGGCGTCGCGCTCTCGCTCTCGATCAAGACGGTATCGACTTACCGCACCCGCATCATGGAAAAGATGGGCCTGCAATCGAACAGCGACCTGACTTACTACGCCATGAAGAACAATCTGCTCGACTGAACGCTTGCGGCACCGCGCCGGCGAACAGCCCTGCGCCAACGCGACGCCGCGCCGCATGATCATCCTGACAAGCCCCGCACGCTACAGCTGAGCTTGGCTGCGCCATCAAGCTGAGCGGTCTATAATTGCCTCCAGACTTGCTCTGCAGATGCAAAAGGAATTCTCAGGATGTATTTCACGACTGACCCGAAGGGCAAGCCAAGATTACCGTTCTACAAGACGATGCTGTGCCTGACGTGCGTGCTGATCCTGATCGTCAACGGTGTCAGCCTGTTTCACAACCTGGCCTCGCTCAAGGCCGCCAATTTCCTGCAAAGCCAGAGCGCGCGCGTCAGCGACAAGGTGCAATACCTGAACGTGCTGATGATCGATGCGGAAAGCAGCCTGCGCGGCTATTTCCTGTCCGGCTCGGAAGTCTACCTGGGCCCCTTGCGCACCGCCTCCGGCGAAGTCGAGGAACAGTTCAGCGAACTCAAGCTGTTGCTGGCCGACAGCCCATCCCAGCTCAAGAACCTGGCCCAGTTGCAAACGCTGGTGGGCCGCAAGTTCAACAATATGAACCAGGCGCTCGACGTGTACCGCCAGGGCGGCCTGAGCGACATCGTCAAGATTGCCGTCACCTCCGACAGCAAGTCGGTGATGGACGAAATCCGCCTGCTGGTCGTCATCATGGCGCAGGAACAAAACGAATTGCTCGCCGCGCGCAGTCATGAGTTTTACCGCGAGTACCAGAATGCCGTGATGCTCGGCATCGGCATCAACGTGGCCGCCATCCTGGTGATCCTGCTGTTCTACCGCCTGATCCGGCGCAGTTTCTTTTCGCGCATCGCGACCCAGCGCGCGCTGCAGCGCGCCAACGAGACGCTCGAATCGACGGTGGTGCTGCGCACCGAGCAATTGTCGGTCCTGTCGCGCCACCTGATCAGCGTGAGCGAGGAGGAAAAAGCCAGGCTGGCGCGCGAGCTGCACGATGAGCTGGGCGCGAACCTGACCGCAATCAATATGGACCTGAACGCGGTCTCGGACCAGTTGCGCCAACGCTCTCCCGAACTTGCCGAGATGCTCGAGCGGGCCCGCTCCACCCTGGTCGACACCGTCGAGCTGAAGCGTCGCATCGTCGAAAACCTGCGCCCCAGCCTGCTCGACAACCTGGGCTTGTCGGCCGCGCTGCACAGCTATTGCGAGGAATTCGGCAGCGTCACCGGCGTGGCCTGCGAGACGCTGATCGACGGCGAGGTCGATGTGGCCGGCCCCATGCAGGCCATCGCGGTATTCCGGATCGTGCAGGAGGCGCTCAACAACATCGCCAAGTATGCCCAGGCGAAGCAGGTCATCGTGCACCTGGCGCGCGAGGCCGACGGCCTGTTCCTGGAGGTGATCGACGACGGCGTCGGCATCGACATCGAGGCCGCCACCAAACCGAAGTCGCACGGCCTGCTGGGCATGCGCGAACGCGCCTTGCTGCTGGGGGGAAGCCTGAAAGTTCAGCGCGGCGTCAATGACGTGGGCACCTGCGTCGAGTCTTTCATTCCGTTGGTAAACAAGAACGCGGACCCGCCGCCGCCGCGGCTACCGCCTAGCGCGCCACATCCATCAGCAGGCGGTCATATTCCGTCTTCGCGACTTTGTAGCACTCCCCCGCATACTGCTCCAGGCCTTGGCGGTCAATGACGGTGATGTTGCCGCGGCGGTACTGAATCAGTCCGTCGTCCTGCAACTTGCCGGCTGCCGCGGTGATGCTTTCGCGGCGCACCCCCAGCATGATGGAGATCAGTTCCTGGGTGACCTTGAGCTCGTTCGAGGGCGAGCGGTCGAGGCGGTCGAGCAGCCAGCGGCACAGCTTCTGTTCGATCGAGCTGTGGCGCCCGCCGACCGCGTTTTGCGCCATCTGGGCAAACAGCGCGTTGGTATAGCGCATCAGCAACTGGGGCAGGGCGCCGCCTTGATTGAAGGCGTCGCGCAGGTACTGGGTCTTGAGGCGGTAACCGTAGCCGGCGCTCTGGACGACCGCGCTGCACATGGCGCGCTCGCCCATGAACAGGGACACGCCGACCACCCCTTCGTGGCCGACGACCGCAATTTCGGTGGTGGCGCCGTCTTCCATGACATAGAGCAGGGAGACGATCGCGGTGGTGGGGAAATAGACATTCTCGAGCTTGCTGCCATATTCGAACAATTCCTTGCCGAACGGCAGCGCAACCAGTTCCAGGTGCTCGAACAGGGATTCGAGATCCGGGCGGGGAAGGGCGGCCAGCAATTCATTCTGCTGGGTGCCGCTGTAGCTGACAACTGGCCTGGAGGCAACGTTAAACTCCTGCGAACCGACAGGAATCTGGTTTACCGATTGCGCTTGCTGCGCGGTACCACCAAGTTGAGTGTTGTTCATTTTTTCCTCACTATCATCTCTAACTTTGACATCACGGGCGATCAGCCCCGGCCTGCAAGGCCGGGCTGGCTTTGTGTCTGCCCAATGCAGCTGATCGCGATGTGTGTACATTAAATCTATAGTCCGTTGCCGAACATAAGATTAGCAGTCGCCCCCATGTAGGCTGTAAGCATAATCTTTTGTCAGCGCAGTCCTACTGGGGGAATCCGGCCCATTCAGGCCCACGAGCGCGTTTTTCCGGCATAAACATGCTTCCGGGACACGACGCGCCTGCCATTCGATGTTGGGACAAGGCATGAAAATGCCGCATAATGCGAGGCGAGAGGCGGGCATGGTGCCTGCCGCCCGACAAGCGAAGCGAGCGCATGCACGTACTACTGGTGGAAGACGACGCGGTCCTGGCCGACGGCCTGTGCCGCATCCTGCAGGCCCAGGCGATGCAGGTCGAGGTGCTGGGCGACGGCCGCCTGGCCGACCAGCTGCTCGAGCGCGCCGCGTTCGACGTGGTGGTGCTCGACATCGGCCTGCCCGGGATCGACGGCTTCGAGGTGGTGCGCCGTCTGCGCGCCCGCGGCAACGCGCTGCCGGTGCTGCTGCTGACGGCGCGCGACGCGGTCGAGGAC
>JBAQKU010000410.1:0-2814 GCA_049301315.1 Telluria sp. | reverse complement strand
GCTGCACGGTGCCGCCGCATCCGCCTGGATTGGTCAGTGAGCAAGTATTCGGGCCGGCATCGCCACCTGCGCCGCCGCAGCCTGCCAGCAGGACGGCGAGCAGCGCAAGGCAGGCTGTGTGTTGTTGAGCGCTCAAGATATTCCCCTGTGAAGTTTCCGGGACGGAATTTCACAAGCGTAGCTTCATAGGGGCAGGCGCTTTTTGATTCTCAGCAACAGTAGGGCGGGACGTTGTGTTCGCAACACAATCGCTGGTGCCGGGGGGAATCTGGTAAGATACTGCCCCTCTCGATATGAAGGGTCACATGGCGAATGCTTGCGGCGTCGATTTTGGTACGTCAAATTCCACAGTAGGTTGGGCCCGCCCCGGGCTGCCGGCCCTGCTCGCGCTCGAGGACGGCAAGCCGACCTTGCCCTCGGTGGTGTTCTTCAACGCCGAGGAGGACAAGGTCAGCTATGGGCGGGAGGCGCTGGCGGACTACCTGGCCGGCTACGAAGGACGCCTGATGCGTTCGCTCAAGAGCCTGCTCGGCACCAGCCTGATCGACGGCCAGACCGAGGTGGGCGGACGCGCGCTGCCGTTTCGCATGCTGCTCGGCCACTTCATCGGTGAACTCAAGCGGCGCGCCGAGTGCGCCGCCGGGCGTCCCTTCAGCTCGGCCGTGTTGGGCCGCCCCGTGTTTTTCATCGACGACAGCGCAGCGGCCGACCGGCTGGCCGAGGATACCCTGGCCGAGGTGGCGCGCGCAGCCGGCTTTCGCGATATCGCCTTCCAGTACGAGCCGATCGCGGCCGCCTTCGACTACGAATCCCGGATCGCGCGCGAGGAACTGGTGCTCATCGTCGACATCGGCGGCGGCACCTCCGACTTCTCGCTGGTGCGCCTGGGTCCCGGGCGCGCCGCGCGCGCCGAGCGGCGCGACGACATCCTCGCCACCGGCGGGGTGCATATCGGCGGCACCGATTTCGACAAATACCTGAGCCTGGCGGCGGTCATGCCGCTGCTCGGCTTCGGCGGCCGGCTGGCCAACAACAGCGACATCCCGTCGAGCTACTACTTCAACCTGGCCACCTGGCACACGATCAACCTGGCCTATACCAAGAAGACCTGGACCCAGCTGGCCGACGTGGTGCGCGACGCGCAGGAACCGGACAAGCTGGCGTGCCTGCAGCGCCTGATCGAGGAGCGCGCCGGCCACTGGCTCGCGCTCAAGGTGGAAGAGGGCAAGATCGCCCTGTCGGGGGCCGACTCGGTCGAACTCGCGCTCGAGCGGCTCAGGCCGGCCCATACCCTGACCTTGCAGCGCGCCCGGTTCGAGGACGCCATCGGCCACCTGGTCGGCACGGTCGGCCAGACCGTGCAGCGCCTGCTGGCCGACGCCGGCGTGGCGCCCGACGCGGTCGACAGCGTGTTCTTCACCGGCGGCTCGAGCGGGATCCGGCTGCTGCGCGAGCAGATCGCCGCGCTGGTGCCGAAGGCGCGCCGGGTCGAGGGCGACTTGTTCGGCAGCATCGGGGCCGGCCTGGCGCTCGACGCGCTGCGCAAATTCGGATGATGGAGTCCCCGTGAACCTTGAAAAACCGATCGTCATGCTCGACTTCGAAACCACCGGCCTGTCGCCCGCGCTGGGCGACCGCATCACCGAGGTGGCCGCGCTGCGCATCGTCAACGGGCGCGTATGCGAGCGCTACGTTTCGCTGATCAACTGCCAGGTGCGCATTCCGTCCTTCATTACCGCGCTGACCGGGATCTCGCAGGCCATGGTCGATGGGGCGCCACCGGTGGCGCGGGTGCTGCCCGAGTTGCTCGAGTTCATCGGCAGCGACGCGCTGTCGGCCCACAACGCCAGCTTCGACGAGAAATTCCTGCTTGCCGAAAGCGCACGCCTGGGCCTGGTCAGCGGCCACCAGGGGCTGGTATGCTCGCTCAAGCTGTCGCGCCGGGTCTTTCCCGGCTTGCCCAGCTACAAGCTGGGGCGGCTGTCGGGCCAGCTCGGCATCGCCTTTCGCAGCGCAGCCCACCGCGCCGAATCGGACGCCGAAGTCGCCGCCGAAGTGCTGATCCATATCGGGCGCCACCTGGGCGCGGCCTACGGACTGGCCCAGGTCGAGGCGGCGCTGATGGAGGCGCTCAATAAACTGAGTGCGGCCAAGGTGCCTGCTTACCTCGAAAAACATGCACTTGCAAATAAAATGCCGCAAAATGCTTGACCGCATTACAATGCTGGGATCCTTGTCCCGCTGAGTCCGATCCCCCATGACCCGCCGCACACTGTTTCGCGTGTTGTTGTCGCTTCTGCTGCTGCTGTCGCAGCAGATGGCGATTTCGCATGCGGTGTCGCACTGGAGCGGCTCGCTGGGCAGTTCGGTCAAGGCGCACGAGGACGCCGACAGCCGGCTCTCGAGCGCCTTTGCGCAAGATCCCACCTGCAACCAGTGTCTCGCGTTTGCCCAGCTCGCAGGCGCGCTCGGCAATCCTGAATGCCGCTTCGCCTTCGCCGCCAGCGCATCGTACGCATTGGCCGGCAGCCTGCGCCATTCCAACTGCATCCGCACCCTCGTCGCGTTCCAGCCGCGCGCCCCGCCAGCCCTGGTCTAGAGAAACTTCCGTTATGAGCCGCTGCGTTCGCGCAGGCATCGGCTCGCCCTTCTCTATTCGCACAGGACTTACCATGATCAAACAATCCGTTTTGAGCGCGGCGCTCGTTGCCGCCTTCGCTACGCCATTTTCAGCCAGCGCTGCCGACGACAAGGAGCTCGACGCCATCCGCGCCCAGATCCGCGAGATGAAGCAGTCGTACGACACGCGCCTGC
>JBAQKU010000409.1:0-12352 GCA_049301315.1 Telluria sp. | reverse complement strand
CCCTCGAATAGGGTGAACCCAAGATCCTAAAATACTGCGGTGCGTAACAACAAGCTCGAAGCGTGCACCGCTACACCGACAATACGTGAGCGAACCTGTGCAATGAAGAACCGGATGCCTTAATTGGGCTCGTCCGGGTCTGTGAGGGATGGGGGCGGTGACGTCCCCATCTACTCGGAAGCCCCAAAAAAGTGGTCTTGGTGCGGGAGCCGGAATCGCGAAATGGCTCGAAACCCGCATGAATGCTGGGTTTTGCATATATCCGGTGTTCAGATACCGTAAAAAATGCCGAAAACATTTGATGTCTCCCGGTTGTTGTGCTGGTGCAACGGTCCTACCCCCTGGTCCAAAGAAGGCTCGAACCTGTCTACAAGTTAAGCGTCGATAAGTGGGTGTCCCGTAGTTTGTTGTGGTGGTGCGGTGTAATATATCGCAAAAACAAACCATCGGGAATGCGACGGTTTGTGCATCAGCTTGCCCATGCCATCTCGTGTCTTCTGCGCAATACCTTGGCCCAAAAACCATCAGCTAATATTAACTTCAATGTTTCGAGGTTCTTTGTGAAATGAAATAGTGTACGAGAGCGTAGCGTCATGGTTTAGCTGTTGTTTGTAATGTCTAACGTTTGAATTCATCGGAGTTGCGCGGCTTTATCGCGCAGCATCTGGTGGAATGATCGGTTAGCCGATCGATGCAGGCGAATGGTGATGTATTGCGCCCTGGTATTGATTCTCTGATGCCATTCCGTGGTTGGAGACAATGGCTTTGGATACTTGAGCCTAGCGACCATATGTGAAATGTTGTCTTGTGACGCTGTTTCCAAGTTTGGCTTGCAAACGTAAGTCAGTGCGGCTAGTCCGTACAAACCAGAGCCATAAAACGCATTGCTTAGGTATGCAGTGGCGATCTGTGTTTTTGATCGTTTGTAGGAGAGAGCAACAGCAACCAACTGTTCACGTAACTTACGGCGCAAAGTTCTTTCGTAACACCCCAGAACAACACGCACCAGTTGCTGCTCTATTGTGCTGGCCCCTTGGACTCGTCCAGCTCGCAACCAAATCAACAGAGCGCGAAGCATCGCAATGGGATCGACGCCGGGGTGAATCGAGTTCCGATGATCCTCTGCTGCCACCAAAGTAACGACGAAGCGACTTGGAATTGATGGCGCCGAATCGACTACAGTCAAACATCTCTTTAGGTCCTCATGTAGTCCACACAGTCTGAGCCGGATCATCAGTTGTGAAATAACGATCAATGGCAATGCTAGTATGTTTATCGCGACTTTTAGAACGTCTTGCATTGCAATTTGACCGTCCCGGTTTGATCCGCGACCATTGACGAAAAATTTCCGGAAAATGGTTCGACACAATCTGTGGCAATTTCGTAAAAGGTCGTCGATTCGCGCCCATGACCATCTTCGATCACATGGAGATAGATCCGATCCTTACCGAAATACTTCTTTTCTACATAGCCCGTAACCGTTGCGCGCGTGCGACTTTCCCCCGTGAACGTGCGCTCACCCGTAGAAGACTTCTCGTATATTTTTTCCGCAGTGCCCTCAACTCTATTGCCTTCTCGCCAAAGCATTACTACGTACCTCAGTACCATTCCTCCGTAGGGTGTATACGCCGTGGTCATGGTAGTCTGCTCCAAGTACCAACGCCCGGTTAGCTTAGGGAGAGGGAAAAGTTTTTCCTTGGCGAGGAAGAACAAGACGGCCAATATTACGCCACCCACTACGGTGGCGATTAAGTCCGCCCAGAAACTATCAAAACTCATATGGTGTGTCCTATAGGTAGGCTAACGTTCGACATGAGCGGCGGCCGGAAGCAAGCGAAGCTTGCTGGAGCACGTCCGCTCGATGGAGGGGTTAGGTATCGGTGAGCCGGGCGAGGTGAGGAAGGGTTGCGCGAATAGTCCCCGTAAGTTGCAGGCCGGCATCACCAGGCGCTTTGGCATCCCAGACGATCGTTAAGTGATGATTGGTGTCGAAGTGAGTGTTCGTTGCATTGAACTTGCTGCGCTCGCAGGTGTAGATCACGGGCTTTCCTAAGCCCTCCGCATACCCTGCTTCCCAGTAGGCACCAAGGTTGTCGTGCGTCAGGTCGGCGATCACGAAGTCTGCCGCCCTGATCTCTACGCGCATGCGGTCATCAATGAGGCCAGCCTTCGGCCTATCGTCCAACTTGAGTAAATCGAATCCCGCTCGCTTGGCTGCAGGCTTGAGAACTTGGTCGAGCAGCGAGTTCAGAGTGGGGTCACCAAACTTCATTGCCATGAAAGCCTTGCGATAGGTTGCGCCGCCAATCCGGAGCGTTTCGTAGTAGTCCCAACCAGCAAAGGTTAGGGCAACATGAGCCACCGACTCGCCCGACAAGTACGTTTCATGCGGCCCCACCACCAGGCCAAGGGCCTTCAGGTGCTCAATTAGCATTGAGAAGCCGGCGTGGGACTTAGCACCGACGATTGCGCCGTGAAGGTCGTAGTTCAGCTCAAGCGGCTCGCCGGGGCCTGACGAGTTAGCGGCCAGCCACTGGACGAGCAGGTCAGCCTGTTCTCGAGGCCGCGGAAGCGGGTTTTGCAGGATCGCTTCGGCGGTGTATGAATTAAGCAGGAGTTGCTGACCCGTTTCGTGCGCCTTGCGTATGACGTGGCTCAGCTTCGGTGCTGCCTCGCGCTGAACCAACAAAGTCGGGAGGCAAGCCACTAGCGTGCCAGTTAGACCGAATTTGCCGCAATGAGCGCAGTCCAGCAACGTCGTTTCCTGACCGGACGCATCGGGTCCGGCGACGGCGAAGGCGTAGCTGCATACAGGGCAGGTCATGGGCGATGTCTCCGATGCCTAACGTTCAAAGTGCTTTCATACTTATAACGAATGAACGGGACTTCCCCTTCCCCTTGGCAAGCGGTGAGCTAAGCGGATGGCCGCCCGTAAATTAAACATTGAACGGCGCCGTTACCGGCCAGTCCGCCTTGAGCGTCATGTTAGTGCGGGCGCGTGAGCTTGCAACGAATGGCGCTGCCGAAGCCGCTGTAAAAGAACTGCCTTCGCCAAAACGCCGACTTTACCACGAGTGGCAACGTTGCCAGGAATAAAAAAATAACGAAGCTGTGCAATTGGAAAAGCTGCAGCCCAAATGCAAAGCGAAGTCACAAATGTATAAATGCCAAAACTAGGCGCGCGCTAACGTCTGCTCGATGGAGGGCTGGGCGTCTGTGGGAGAGGGCTGCGATGGCAAGTGCCTCTTCTTCCAACTGCTGCTGGAACTTACCGTAGTTCAAAAAGTGCAAGTGGGAGTACACGGAGCGTGACGGTTCACTGTAGAGAACTCGCAACGGTCTGGATGCGGCGGGTCCCTTCGGCAGCCAGGGAAAAGCCTTGCTCGCCTTCATGAGACGCCTACGCCTGCCGACACAAATATGTGCTTTGCCTTTCCATGGAGGATGACGACATTCAGCCTCTGCAGATGTGACTGATCGAGATCTTGTGGAGAAAGCTTGTCCCGTCCTACAGTTGGAACGTGAAGCAACTCCGCGAATGATACAAGCGCGGCATGCCCGACGTTCTTCTTCTTGGACGCCAAAACTAGCGAAAACTAGGGGGCACCCACTTATCGACGAAACCCAAAGCAGGCTTAAATCTGTCTACAAGTTAAGCGTCGATAAGTGGGTGTCCGATAAGTGGTGCCTCGATCCGCTCGGCATAACCTCCAGATACATGCCGCCGCCGTTTGGCGGTTCGTGCTTGGGTTGTCGGGCAGTGGTTTAGCGAGTTTTGGCATCTTGCATCCATGCGGTTTTGAGGCTTGAATCCATGGATGAAAGTATGATGCAAGGTTGCCGGATGTAAATGGACACCAAAAACGCTCAACAAACAAAAAACCCGCGTTCTCGAGGAGAGAGTCGCGGGTCATCGGATGCTGCTGGACTTCTTAAAACATGTTTTTGGTGCCGGGAGCCGGAATCGAACCGGCACGCTGTCTCCAGCGCGGGATTTTGAGTCCCGTGCGTCTACCTATTCCGCCATCCCGGCAACGCGAGCCGCATTATCGCCCATTTGCCAATTTCCGGCAACTCTTTCACCCCATAGTCAAACTCGATGTGTCCGGCGCGATTGTTACGGCGTATCATCTGCCCTATTGAGACAAAGCGGCATTCCCACAGGCCGCGCGCAAGATGGACAACAAGAAGATACGCGAAATAATTCTAGGCAAGGCGCTGGACCCGATGAAAAGCGAGACCCGCCACTCCATGGCGCTGGTCGCGTTCCTGGCCTGGGTGGGACTCGGGGCCGACGGCCTGTCGTCCTCCGCATACGGCCCCGAGGAAACCTTCCGCGCCCTCGGCACACACACCCACCTCGGCCTGTACCTGGCCATTGCCACCGCGCTCACGGTGTTCATCATCGCGATCGCCTACAACCAGGTGATCGAATTATTCCCCACCGGCGGCGGCGGCTACCGGGTGGCCACCAAGCTGGTCGGCCCTTACCTCGGGCTGGTGTCCGGCTGCGCGCTCATTCTCGACTACGTGCTGACCATCGCGATCTCGATCGCATCCGGGGTCGATGCGCTGGCCTCCTTCCTGCCGCTCGGATTCCAGCCCTATAAACTATGGGCCGAGGCCTTTTTCATCGGCCTGCTCATCGTGATGAACCTGCGCGGCCTGAAAGAGGCGATCCAGATCCTGCTGCCGATCTTCCTCGGCTTCGTCGTGACCCACCTGGTGCTGATCGTGTACGGCATCGTGGCCCATGCCGACTACCTGCCGCAGCTGGTGCCCGCCACCATGGTCGAAACGAGCGATTTGGCGAGCAACATCGGCTGGACCGGGGTGGCCGCCATGCTGCTGCTGGCCTACTCGCAGGGCGGCGGTACCTACACCGGCCTGGAAGCGGTCTCGAACAATGTCAACCTGCTGGCCGAGCCGCGCGTACGCACCGGCAAGATGACGATGCTGTACATGGCGCTCTCGCTCGCCTTCACCGCGGGCGGCATCATTCTGCTGTACCTGCTGTGGGATGCCAAGCCGGTGGATGGCGAAACGCTCAACGCCTCGACCTTCAAGGCCATCATCGCGAGCATGGGACTGGGCGGACCGTTACTCAATCAGGTGCTGCTGGTGGTGGTGCTCGCGTTCGAGGCAGGGCTGCTGTTCGTGGCCGCCAACACGGGCTTTTTGGGCGGACCTTCGGTGCTGTCGAACATGGCGGGCGATTCCTGGGTGCCGCACAAATTCCGCTATCTGTCGACCCGGCTGGTCACGCAGAACGGCATCCTGGTGATGGGCGTGGCCGCGCTTGCGATCCTGTTCTGGACCGGCGGCCATGTGCACCTGCTGGTGGTGCTGTATTCGATCTCGGTGTTCCTGACCTTTGCCATTTCGCTGTTCGGGCTGTGCCTGTACTGGTGGCAGAACCGCAAGAATGCCACCCACAGATGGCTGGGCCGCTTCCTGCTGTCGCTGGCCGGTTTCATCATTTGCGCCGGCATCCTCACGGTGCTGCTGTTTGAGCGCTTCACCGAGGGCGGCTGGGCCACGGTCGTCATCATCGCCGCCATCGCGGCCCTGTGCGTGTTGATCCGCAAGCACTATCGCGCCACCAAGGAGGCGATCCATTCGGTCGACGAGGTGTTCGCCAACCAGCCGTTCGGACCCGAGACCGAACAGGTCGAGCCGAACCGGGAAGACCAGACCGCGGTCTTCATCGTGGGCTCATCGCGCGGCGGCGGCTTGCATGCCTTGCTGTGGGTGCTGCGCATGTTCCCGGGCCACTTCAAGAACTTCCTGTTCATCAATGCCCGCACGGTCGATTCGCATGCCTACGGCGGCGAGGGGGCGCTCGAGAAGATGCGCGAAGAGGCGGCCGGCACGCTTGAGTATTTTGTCGATTTCTGCCAGAGCCATGGCATGGCGGCGGCGTCCTACATCAGTTTCGGGACCGACGCGGTCGATGAGGTCACCAAGCTGTGCGAGGCGATCAACCGTGAATATCCGAACACGATCTTCTTCACCAGCAAACTCATTTTCGCGACCGATAACTGGCTCACGCGATTGCTGCACAACCAGGCCTCGCTGGCGGTGCAGCGCCGCCTGCATCTGGAAGGCCTGCAGATGGTGATTTTGCCGATGAAGGTGTAGGGCGGCGGGCAGCATGGATCTCTTGGGTACCCAGAGCGGCGCGGTTTTTTCCGATTGCCGGCGCTATCGCTACCGTCTGTGGCGCGTGTGGGACAAGGCGCTGCCGCGCGCCGTCTTCATCATGATGAACCCGAGTACCGCCGACGAGGTCGAGAACGACCCGACCATCGAGCGCTGCCGGCGCCGCGTCGCCGCATTGGCGCGATCGGGCGAGCTGGCCTGCGGCGGAATCGAGGTCGTGAACGTGTTCGCCTGGCGCGAGACTGTCTCTACCCGGCTTGCGGGCCTTTACCGCAGCGGCGCCGACATCATCGGGCCAGCCAATGACCTGGCGATCCTGGAAGCGACCGAAGGCGCTGCGATCATCGTATGCGCCTGGGGCAGTCCGGCGGCGCTTGGAGAGCGCGGCAACGCGGTAGTCAAACTGCTGCGCGGCGCGGGCAGGACGCTACACGCACTCAAGTTCAACAGCGACGGCAGCCCAGGTCATCCGCTGTACGTGGGCTATGCCGTCAAACCGAAGCAATGGCTGCCTTAGGGGCTCTTGCGGTACAGGCGGAAGCGCTCGTCGCGGTCCGAAGGGCGCCGCCCTTCCCACAGCAAGGTCCAGTCCTTGCCGCGGTAGGAGTGCAGGCGTTCCTTGTCGTCCTTGAGCCTGACGCTGTCCTGCACCAGCACCAGGTCGCACTTGGCGTCATCGACCCCGGCGAAGCGCAGCTGGCCGAAATAGGCGAATGATGCGCGTTGGGCCGGGCCCACGTTGGTCTCGATGCAGCCGCTGCCTGGCGGCAGGCTGGCCACGATCTGGCGCGCCACGCCGGCGTAGCTCTTGCTGTAGTTCAGGTCGGGCAGGAACAGTGTCATCAGCAGCACCCACAGCAGGATCAGCCCGCCCGACGACAGCACCACCGCGCGCCACAGCACCGCCGGCTGACGCGAGACGCGCCAGCGCACCAGCGCGATCCAGCCCACCGTGGCGCCGGCCGCGACCAGGAACGCGAGCACGCCGAACTCCGGTTTGAAGCCGGGCACCTGCTTGAGCGCGTTCTTGGCCAGTTGCGCCGGCCAGCCGGTCAGCTTGGCGAACCAGAACAGCCAGAGCAGCGCGGCCATCATGGTCAGCACCATCACCGAGAACCAGTCGATGGCGTTGATGGCACCGCGCTTCATGGTGGGCAGTCCGAAGGCGGCCATGATGGCCAGCGGCGCCAGCAGCTTGAGCAGGTCGCCGTTTTCGGGCGAGGGATTGAACAGGATGAGCAGCGTCAGGGCGCCCACGAAGCTGAGCGGCAGCACGATGTGCAGCAAATGGTGTTGGCGGCGCCAGGCATAAATGGCCCAGCCGGCGAACGGCCAGGCCGGCCAGAAGAACCAGATGCCGACCCGGAAGAAGGTCTTGATGGAGTTCCAGCTTGGCAGGCCGATCTGGCTCGCGTTCCAGCTGATCCAGGCGTCGATGGGCGAGCGATGGTAGGGGCGCAGGTCGAGCGCGGGTGCGACCCACAGCAGCGTAATGAGCAGCGCCACCAGTACCGCCAGCGCCAGTTGGCGCAGGGTGCGTGCCAGCGGCAGCTCGAGAAAGCGGGTGCACAGGAACAGGGCCAGCACCAGCACGCACGGCGAGAGCCAGCCGCGCGTGAGCGTGAGCGCCCCCAGCGACAGGCCGATCAGCGCGGCGTTGCGCTGGTTCGGGGTTTCGATGTAGCGCACCGCGCGGTACAGGAAATAGGCAAGCAGCGAGCCTTGCAGGGTGACGGCCAGCGTGAGGTGGCTTTGCAGCAGCAGCCCGAGGCAGCCCAGGTAGATCAGCAGGGCGGTGTCGGCCAGGGTGCGGCCGTAATCGTCGGGCTCGGGCTGGCCGCCGAAGGCCAGCCGCAGCGGCTGGGCCTCGGGGCGCCGGCCGAGGTGGAAGGCGGCGTACCAGACCGACATCGCGCCGGCCACGAAGATGCCGACGGTCGACAGGCGCGCCGCCAGCAGGTCGCCCAGCAGCCAGCCGAACAGCTTGATGCACAGCGCGCCCAGCCAGAACGCAAGCGGGCCTTCGCCGGGTGCGGGCAGGCCGGCGATGTTGGGCAGCAGCCAGTCGTTCACGCCGCCATGCGCCATGGTCCACATGGTGCCGAAGCTGGCCGCGTCATCCTTCCATGGATCGCGGCCGATCAGGCCGGGCAGGATGTACAGGAGGCCGAGCGCGAACAGGGCCCAGCGTGGCAACGCGAGGGTGGCGGCGGCGGGTAGGCGGACTGGCTTCATCGATGACGGTTTGCGGGTAAATGGGGGAAGAGCGTAGTATCGACGAAAAAAAAGCAGCCGGGGCTGCTTTTTTCGGTTGCCGAAGCTTGCGCTTGTCGTGCGGCGGAACTTAGCCCGCTGCGATGTCGGTCTTGGAACCGACTTTGCCGAACTTCTGGCGGAATTTCTCGACGCGGCCGGCGGTGTCGACGATCTTGTGCTTGCCGGTGTAGAACGGGTGCGATTCAGCCGACACCTCGATCTTCACGAGCGGGTACTCTTGACCTTCGTGGGTGATCTTGTCACGGGTCTGGATGGTCGAACGGGTGACGAATTTGAAGTCGCAGGACAGGTCGTGGAACACGACGTCGCGGTATTCTGGATGGATATCTTTTCTCATGGTCTTGCCTCGGTTGATTTGGTAGCCAAACAGCACTTCGTCGATCGTCTTGCCTCGTGACCCGATTGCCGCTCACTTGCCAGGGTTAAATACTGCAACCGGAGATTATACAGCCGTTTGTGCTGTCAAGGCAAATATGAGGGGGCGCGCCGATCCAGGGCGCGATGGGGTTAACAAAAAAGGGGCGGTAAATACCGCCCCCTTGCACGATGTTAGCCGCCGCGGCGCATCATGTCGAAGAACTCGCTGTTGTTCTTCGTGGCCTTCATCTTGTCGAGAATGAACTCCATCGCCTCGATCTCGTCCATCGAGTACAGCAGCTTGCGCAGGATCCAGATCTTCTGGAGCTGGTCAGGCTTGATCAGCAGTTCCTCGCGGCGCGTGCCGGACTTGTTCAGGTTGATCGCAGGGTAGACCCGCTTCTCGGCCAGGCGCCGCTCGAGGTGCACTTCCATGTTGCCGGTGCCCTTGAATTCCTCGAAGATCACGTCGTCCATGCGGCTGCCGGTTTCGATCAGGGCGGTCGCGATGATGGTCAGCGAGCCGCCTTCCTCGATGTTGCGGGCCGCGCCGAAGAAGCGCTTCGGGCGCTGCAGCGCATTGGCGTCCACACCGCCGGTGAGCACCTTGCCCGAGGCCGGGATCACGGTGTTGTAGGCGCGCGCCAGGCTGGTGATCGAGTCGAGCAGGATGATCACGTCTTTTTTCATCTCGACCAGGCGCTTGGCTTTTTCCAGCACCATCTCGGCCACTTGCACGTGGCGCGTGGCCGGCTCGTCGAAGGTCGAGGCGACCACTTCGCCGCGCACCGAACGCTGCATCTCGGTTACTTCCTCCGGGCGCTCGTCGATAAGCAGCACGATCAGCGTGCAGTCCGGATGGTTGGCCGTGATCGCATGCGCGATGTGCTGCAGGATCACCGATTTGCCGGACTTGGGCGAGGCCACCAGCAGGCCGCGCTGGCCCTTGCCGATCGGGGCGATCAGGTCGATGATGCGGCCGGTGATGTTTTCCTGGCCGTTCATCTCGCGCTCAAGGCGCAGCGGCTCGTTCGGGTGCAGCGGGGTCAGGTTCTCGAACAGGATGCGGTGCTTGGACGCTTCCGGCGATTCGCCGTTGACCTTGTCGACCTTGACCAGCGCGAAATAGCGCTCGCCGTCTTTCGGGGTGCGCACTTCGCCTTCGATCGAATCGCCCGTGTGCAGGTTGAAGCGGCGGATCTGGGAAGGCGAGATGTAAATGTCGTCGGTCGAGGCCATGTAGCTGGCGTCGGGCGAGCGCAGGAAGCCGAAGCCGTCCGGCAGCACTTCGAGGGCGCCGTCGCCAAAAATCTGTTCGCCCGATTTCGCGCGCTTTTTCAGGATCGCGAACATCAGTTCCTGTTTGCGCAGGCGGGCTGCGTTGTCGATATCGAGGCCGATCGCCATCTCCAGGAGGGCAGAGACGTGCATGGCCTTCAGTTCAGATAAATGCATGAGTTGAGTCCCGTGACGGGAAGTAAAGGTAGGGGAGGGAACTGCGTGGGTTGATCAAGGGGGGAGCGATTCAGTCGTGGCTGCTCGCTTCCCGGCCGGACAAGACGACGGCGCGGGCGCGCCATCGTCGCGTATTGTATTAGATATTGCTGTCGATGAACGAGGTCAGCTGCCCCTTGGCCATGGCGCCCACCTTCTGGGCCGCCGCGACGCCGTTCTTGAACAGGATCAGGGTCGGGATGCCACGGATGCCGAACTTGGCGGGAACGGCCTGGTTGGCGTCGACGTCCATCTTTGCGATCAGGATCTTGCCGTCGTATTCCTTGGCGACTTCCTCGAGGATCGGGCCGATCGACTTGCAGGGACCGCACCACTCGGCCCAGAAGTCAACCAGTACCGGACGCTCCGACTTGAGCACGTCCGCTTCGAAAGATGCATCGCTGATGTGTTTAATATTTTCGCTCATATTTTCCTCAAATGAGGGTAGGTAAATGATGCCTGGGACGTTAGCCTGTTCCTGCTTGGTCATCGCAGCCAGCTTCCAAAATTGCAACACTATGGTGGGGACGGTGTGCGCAAAGTCAATAAGTGGAAGGGCGGCAAGAGGGTGTCAGGCGGGGATTTAGCCGAAATAATAACCTATTTTCTTAAAAAGTGGCGGGCGATCGTACAAATTGTTGTGCCCGGGTCAGGCCGGGGGGACATCGAGCACGTGTTCGACCAGCAGGCGCAGCTCGTCGCCCGAAAACGGCTTGCGCAAGGTGGCGGCCACCAGCGGCTCGGCCATCCTGAGAAATTGCGCGTTGCTGGAGATGGCGATCACGGGCGCCTGGCACACCTTGCGCAGCCGGAAGATACCTTCCATGCCCTCATGGTCCGGCATGATCAGGTCGGTCACGATCAGCACCGGCTGGTGCTCCTCGGCCAGCGCCACGATGTCGCGGCTGTTTACCCCCTGCACCACCTGGTAGCCGGCCCGAACCAGGCTCAGGGTGTACAGGTCGTTCAGGAGCTGGTCGTCTTCCAGCAGGATGATCGTGCTCATGGATGAAACCCCATAGCGTGCAATTGCAAGTGTCGAAAATGTAATAAAATTACAAAAACGTCCGGATTATGAAATTAAATTTCAGCCGACGCTGCCGGTAAACTGGTACAGATGGCCCGGATGCCACATCGTCACCACCGACGCCGCCCGTCCCAGCGAGCTGGTCTTGCGCTTGTAGACCAGGCAGCACTGGCGCGCATCGATGGTCAGCATGTCGGCGATCTCGCGCGGGGGAGCGAGCGCCTCGACGCTGTAGGTCGCCCCTTGCAAGGGCGCGGCCGCCATCAGGTACTGGTTCGGCGTGATGCTGGAAAAATCCTGCTCCATGTAGTCCGGCGCGCAGGCCGGATTGACCCAGCGGTCCTCGACCTGGATCGGCACATCGTTGTCGAAGTGGACGATCACCGAATGAAACAGCGGCTGGCCGGCCTCGATCCCGAACTGGAGCGCGAGCGGTTCGGACGCACGGGTCCGTTCCAGCACATGCAGGGCGCTGCGGTGCGCATGTCCGCGCGCGCGGATCTCATCGGCGATGCTCCTGATTTCAAGCAGCGTCGCCTGGTATTTCTGAGGCGCGACGAAGGTGCCCGAACCCTGGCGGCGCGTCAGCACATGCTCGGCCGTCAGCTCGCGCACGGCGCGGTTGACCGTCATGCGCGACACCCCGAACTGCCTGACGAGCGCCTGTTCCGACGGGACCACCTCGCCTTCCTTCCAGCGCCCGGCAATGATCTCGCGCACCAGGTAATCCTTGATGCGCTGAAAAATAGGCGTGTTCTCTTGCGCGATTAGATCTTCCAAACTACTCTCCGGGGACCGGCTCCAAAAAACCGATTCTAGCACCCGAATTCAAAAGCAAGACCCGAGATGCGCGGCCCGCCCGTCGCACATTAAGATAAGGGCACGCAAATCGAGCAGGGACAAGGCCATGAAAGCAGTGATGAACACAAGCAGCTACAGCACCGAAGCGCAGCGCTGGGCCGCGCTCGAACAGCGCGACCGCGAGGCCGACGGCATCTTCTATTACGGGGTGCGCAGCACCGGCGTGTACTGCCG
>JBAQKU010000408.1:0-15875 GCA_049301315.1 Telluria sp. | reverse complement strand
TGCGCCGGCGCACCAAGGGCGCCGGCGAGACCCCGATGCTGGCCGGCTTCGTGGTGCGCGACAACCTGCGCAACCGCCGCACCATCCAGCGCGCCTACCTGCAGGCGCTGGGGCGCGCCAAGAAAAGCGTGCTGATGGCCAATCCCTACTTTGCGCCCGGGCGCAAGTTTCGCGAAGCGCTCGCGATGGCGGCCCAGCGCGGGGTCGAGGTGACGCTGCTGATCGGCGTCGGGGAATTCCTGCTGCAGGATGCGGTGGCCCACTCGTTCTACCCGAAGCTGCTCGCCAGCGGGGTCAAGGTGGTCGAGTACCGCAAGACCCAGTTGCACGGCAAGGTCGCCGTGATCGACGACGACTGGGCCACGGTCGGCTCGAGCAATTGCGACGGCCTGTCGCTGTTCCTGAACCAGGAAGCGAACGTGGTGGTGAAAGACCCGGCCTTTGCCGACAGCCTGCGGCGCCGCATCGAACAAGGCATCGCCGACGGCGTGGTGATCCGCAAGGAAGACTTCGAGCACCTGGGCTGGGTGCGCCGTGCAGGCTATGGGACGGCCTATCTTTTCTATAAACTGGTGATGCGCATTTTCGCGATCGGTTACGCGTAGCCGCAACGCATACGGGACAGCATGGACAATATACGCATCGACAAATGGCTGTGGGCGGCGCGTTTTTTCAAGACGCGCTCGCTGGCCAGCGACGCCGTCGACACCGGCCGCGTGCGACTCGAGGGCGAGCGCATCAAGCCCGCGCGCGCCGTCAGGCTCGACGACAAGCTCACCATCGACAACGGCGCCGAAACCTGGGAGGTGATCGTGCTGGGGCTGTCCGACCAGCGCGGACCGGCAACCATCGCGCGCACCTTGTACCAGGAAACCGAGGCCAGCGTGGCGCGCCGCGAGCACGAACTCGAAGCGCGCAAGCTGCACCGCGAGCCCGGCACCACCATCAAGGGCCGCCCGACCAAGCGCGACCGGCGCGCGATCAGCAAGGTCGGCGGCTGACCCCCTCCCAATCGCACAGGTTGCTCTGTTGCATAAATAGAACGTCGGCTCTAAGTTCTCGTTTGACATTTAGCCCGGAGTGGATAATAGTACGAGCGTTCACATTTTTTCGTGCTGCCGCGGCACCCGGTTTCCGGGGCTGCGGATTTTCAACTTTCATTGGGCAACTATCATCGGCATCTCAGTCAAATTCATGCGCAAGGGCGAGCTGACGCGGGCCGCGATCCTCGACGTGGCGCTCGACCTGGCCAGCCGCGACGGTCTCGAAGGGCTGACCATCGGCCTGCTCGCGGACAAAATGAACATGAGCAAATCGGGCGTGTTTGCGCACTTCGGCTCGCGCGAAGACCTGCAGATCGAAGTGCTCAAGCTGTACCACCGGCGCTTCGAGCAGGAGGTGTTCTTCCCGAGCGTGAAGGAAGTGCGCGGCCTGGCGCGCCTGCAAGCGATGTATGCACGCTGGATCAAGCGCGTGAGCGTGGAAATCGCTTCCGGCTGCATTTATATCAGCGGCGCGGTCGAATACGACGACCGGCCCGGGCCGATCCGCGAAGAGCTGGTATCGATGGTGCGGGCCTGGCAGAGCGCCTTGCTGCGCTGTGTGCAGCAAGCCATTGAAATCGGCGACCTGAAACCGGAAACCGATGCACGGCAGATGGTGTACGAGATGTACGGCCTGATCCTCGCCCTGCACCATGACGCGCGCTTCCTGCGCATGCCGGGCAGCGTGGACCGGGCCCGCATCGGCTTCGAACGTCTCATCGATAACTACAAGAATCCACAGCCGCACTAACGCGGCAAGACAGTAACGGCTGGAGTGCGGCGCTTCGCCCGCCCAGTTCTTAATCATCGAATCGTCAGGAGAGAAAACATGGGTCAATACAGCGCGCCAATCCGGGATATGCAGTTCGTTCTGCATGAGTTGCTCGGTGTTTCGGATGAACTCAGGCAGATGCCGCATTTCGAGGATGTCGACAGCGACATCATCAACCAGGTGCTCGAAGAGGGCGCCAAATTCACCCAGGATGTGCTGTTCCCGCTGAATCGCTCGGGCGACCGCGAAGGCTGCCATTACGACGCCGCGGCCAAGGCGGTCACCACGCCCAAGGGCTTCAAGGAGGCCTACGCGAAATACGTCGAAGGCGGCTGGGCGGCGCTTGCCTGCGCGACCGAATACGGCGGCCAGGGCCTGCCCATCGTGCTCAATAATTCGTTCTACGAGATGCTCAATTCGTCGAACCAGGCATGGTCGATGTATCCGGGCCTGTCGCACGGCGCCTATGAGTGCCTGCTCGAACACGGCACCGACGAACAGAAGAAAACCTACCTGCCGAAGCTGGTGTCGGGCGCCTGGACCGGCACCATGTGCCTGACCGAAGCGCACTGCGGCACCGACCTTGGCATGCTGCGCTCGAAAGCGCTGCCCCAGGCCGACGGCTCGTGGCTGATCACCGGCTCCAAGATCTTCATCTCGGCCGGCGAGCACGACATGTCCGAGAACATCCTGCACCTGGTGCTGGCGCGCGTGCCGGACGCCCCGGAAGGCTCGAAGGGCATCTCGCTGTTCCTGGTGCCGAAGTTCCTGCCGAAGGCGGACGGCAGCGTGGGAGAGCGCAATGCGATCGCCTGCGGCGCGATCGAGGAAAAGATGGGCATCCACGGCAACTCGACCTGCCAGATGAACCTGGACGGCGCACGCGGCTGGATCATCGGCCAGCCGAACAAGGGACTGAACGCGATGTTCGTGTTCATGAACGCGGCCCGCCTGGGCGTGGGCATGCAGTCGCTCGGCCTGACCGAAGTGGCCTACCAGAACGCGCTGGCCTACGCCAAGGACCGGCTCCAGATGCGCAGCCTGTCCGGCCCCAAGGCGCCGGACAAGCCGGCCGACCCGATCATCGTGCACCCGGACGTGCGCCGCATGCTGCTCACCGCCAAGGCCTACGCCGAGGGCGCGCGCGCCTTCTCGTCCTACGTGGCGCTGCAGATCGACCGCGAACTGCACCACCCCGACGAAGAGGTGCGCAAGGAAGCGGCCGACGAGGTGGCGCTGCTCACGCCCGTCATCAAGGCCTTCATCACCGACAACGGCTGGATCTCGACCTCGGAAGCGATGCAGGTGTTCGGCGGCCACGGCTACATTGCCGAGTGGGGCATGGAGCAGTATGTGCGCGACGCGCGCATCAACATGATCTACGAAGGCACCAACACGATCCAGTCGCTCGACCTCCTGGGCCGCAAGATCCTGATGGACAACGGCGCCAAGCTGCGCAAGTTCGGCGAGAAGATCAAGACCTTCGTTGAAGAAAACGGGACCGACGAAGCGCTGTCCGAATTCATCACGCCGCTGGGCGACCTGGGCGACAAGGTCACCAAGCTGACCATGGAAATCGGCATGAAGGCGTTCCAGAATCCGGAAGAAGTCGGCGCGGCGGCGGTGCCTTACCTGCGCGTGGTCGGCCACCTGGTCTACAGCTACTTCTTCGCGCAGATGGCGAAGATCGCGCTGGCCAAGGAAGATTCGGGCGACAACTTCTACAAAGCCAAGCTGGCCACCGCACGCTTCTACTTCGCGCGCCTGCAACCTGAAACGGCCATGCTGATTCGCCAGGCCCGTTCGGGAGCGAACAACCTGATGGCGCTCGACGCCGACCTGTTCTGAGAATCCGAGGAAAAACCATGACAAATTTCATCGTAAAAAAAGTAGCCGTCCTGGGTGCCGGCGTGATGGGCGCGCAAATCGCCGCGCACTGCCTCAACGCCAAGGTGCCGGTGGTGTTGTTCGACCTGCCTGCCAAGCCGGAGCATGCCTCCGGCGGACCGGGCAAAAATTCCATCGTGCTGCGCGCGATCGAAAACCTGAAAAAGCTCAGCCCCGCGCCGCTCGGCAACAAGGACGACGCGAGCCTGATCGAGGTGGCCAACTACGAAGACAACCTCGCGCTGCTGGCCGGCTGCGACCTGATCATCGAAGCGATCGCCGAGCGCATGGACTGGAAGCACGACCTGTACAAGAAGGTCGCGCCGCACATCGCTCCCAACGCGATCTTTGCATCGAACACCTCGGGCCTGTCGATCACCACGCTGGCCGAAGGCTTCGATGAAGAACTGAAGGCGCGCTTTTGCGGCGTCCACTTCTTCAACCCGCCGCGCTACATGCACCTGGTCGAGATCATCCCGACCGCCGCGACGCGCCCGGCCATCGTCGACCAGCTCGAAGGCTTCCTGACCACGACCCTGGGCAAGGGCGTGGTGCGGGCCAAGGACACGCCCAACTTCATCGCCAACCGGGTCGGTATTTTCGGCATGCTGGCGATCATGCACGAAGCCGACAAATTCGGCCTGACCGTGGACGTGGTCGACGACCTGACCGGCGCCAAGCTCGGGCGCGCCAAGTCGGGCACCTTCCGCACCGCCGACGTGGTCGGCCTGGACACGATGGGCCACGTCATCAAGACCATGCAGGACAATCTGCCTGACGATCCCTTCTTCGCGCTCTACAAGACGCCGGAGGTGCTGACAAAGCTGGTCGCCGCCGGCGCGCTGGGCCAGAAGGCCGGCGCCGGCTTCTACAAAAAAGTGGGCAAGGACATCCAACGCCTCGACTTCGCATCCGGCCAGTACGTGGAGGGCGGCGGCAAGGCGGCCGACATCGTGGGACGCATCCTGAAAGAAAAGGATCCGGTCAAGCGCATGAAGGCGCTGCGCGAATCGACCAACCCGCAGGCGCAGTTCCTGTGGGCGATCTTCCGCGATGCATTCCACTACATCGCGGTGCACCTCGCCTCCATCGCCGACAATGCGCGCGATATCGACTTCGCGATGCGCTGGGGCTTCGGCTGGAATGTCGGCCCGTTCGAAACCTGGCAGGCGTCCGGCTGGCAGCAGGTCGCCGCCTGGATCAATGAAGACATCGCCGCCGGCCACGCGCTGTGCAATGCGCCGCTGCCGAAGTGGGTGTTCGAAGGACCGGCCTTTGATGCCGGCGTGCATACGCCGCAAGGATCGTACTCCGCCTCGAAGAACGCCTTCGTACCGCGCTCGACGCTGGCCGTGTACGAACGCCAGCCATTCCGCGCGCCGGTGTTCGGCAGCGGTGCGCCCGACGGCAAGAGCGCCGGCACCACTTTCCACGAAGACGATTCGGTGCGCATCTGGCACCAGGACGACGAGGTGCTGGTCATCTCGCTCAAGACCAAGATGCATGTGATCGGCGAAGGCGTGATCAACGGCCTCAGGATGGCGCAGGCCGAGGCCGAAAAGAACTTCAAGGGACTGGTGATCTGGAATGCCGATGCCGCCGAGGGTGGCGCGTTCTCCGCCGGCGCCGACCTGCAGGCCGCACTGCCGCTGTTCATGCAGGGCGGCGCGAAGGCGATGGAGCCGGGCATCAAGCTTTTGCAGGACACCTTCATGGGGATGAAATACTCGAACGTGCCGATCGTCGCCGCAGTGGCCGGGCTGGCGCTGGGCGGCGGCTGCGAAATGGCGCTGCACGCTTCCAGGCGGGTCGCGTCGATGGAGTCGTACATCGGTCTGGTGGAAGTCGGCGTGGGCCTGATTCCCGCCGGCGGCGGCCTCAAAGAGGCGGCAGTGCGCGCCGCGAACGAAGCCAAGGGCACCGACATACTGCAATTCCTGAAGACCGGTTTCACCAACGCCGCGATGGCCAATGTGTCGAAGTCGGCGCTGGAAGCGCAGGCGATGGGATACCTGAAGCAGGACGACGTGATCGTGTTCAATCCGTACGAGCTGCTGCACGTGGCCAAGGTGGAAGCGCGCGCGATGTTCGACGCAGGTTTCCGTCCGCCTCTGAAAAAACCGGTCACGGTGGGCGGCCGCCACACCCTTGGCACCATCAAGGCGCAACTGGTCAACATGCGCGACGGCGGCTTCATTTCCGCATACGACTTCAAGCTGGGCGAGACGATCGCCGAGATCGTATCGGGCGGTAACGTGGACGCGGGCAGCGTGGTCAGCGAGCAGTGGCTGCTCGACATGGAGCGCAAGGCATTCCTTGAGCTGCTGACCCAGCCGAAAACCCAGGAACGCATCATGGGCATGATGCAAACCGGTAAGCCGGTGCGCAACTGATCGAAAGTCTTTCGATCCCTACAGAATTCGATCGATTTTTTGAGAGAACAAAATGAGCAAACAACTTCAAGACGCATACATCGTCGCCGCAACCCGCACCCCGATCGGCAAGGCGCCGCGCGGCATGTTCAGGACCACCCGGCCGGACGACCTGCTGGTGCGCGTGATCCAGTCGGCCCTGGCGCAGGCGCCCGGCCTCGATCCTGCACTGATCGACGACGCCATCATCGGCTGCTCGTTCCCCGAAGCGGAGCAGGGCTTTAACATCGCCCGCATGGCGGTGCTGCTGGCCGGCCTGCCCAAGACGGTTGGCGGCGTGACCGTGAACCGCTACTGCGCATCGGGCATTACCGCCATCGCGATGGCGGCCGACCGCATCCGCGTCGGCCAGGCCGACGTGATGATCGCAGGCGGCGTCGAATCGATGTCGATGGTGCCGATGATGGGCAACCATCCCTCGATGAACATGAACATGTTCACCGACGAGAACGTCGGCATGGCATACGGCATGGGCCTGACCGCGGAGAACGTGGCCAGGCAATGGAAGGTCACGCGCGAGCAGCAGGACGCATTCTCGGTCGAATCGCACCGGCGCGCGATCGCCGCGCAGCAGGCCGGCCTGTTCAAGGCCGAGACCACCCCGGTCGAGATCATCACCCGCACGCCCAACCTGGCTACCGGCCAGATCGACATCAAGACGCGCACCGTCGACACCGACGAAGGCGCACGCGCCGATTCGAGCATGGAATCGCTGGCCAAGCTGAAGCCGGTGTTCGCCGCCAAAGGCTCCGTCACCGCGGCCAACAGCTCGCAGATGTCGGACGGCGCGGGCGCACTGCTGATCGTGAGCGAGAAAATCCTGCGCGAACACAACCTGACCCCGCTGGCGAAGTTCTCCGCGTTCGCGGTCAAGGGCGTGCCGCCGGAAATCATGGGCATCGGCCCGAAGGTGGCGATTCCGGCCGCCTGCGCCGCCGCCGGCATCACCCAGGACCAGCTTGACTGGATCGAACTGAATGAAGCGTTCGCGGCGCAGGCACTGGCCGTGATGGGCGACCTGGGTCTCGATCCGGCCAAGGTGAACCCGATGGGCGGCGCCATCGCGCTGGGCCATCCGCTGGGCGCGACCGGCGCCATCCGCGCCGCGACCGTGATTCACGCACTGCGCCGCAACCAGCTCAAGTACGGCATGGTCACCATGTGCGTCGGCACCGGCATGGGCGCCGCGGGAATCTTCGAGCGCGTGTAATTTCTGGTTTAAAATCGAGTGACAAGAGGGCGCTTCGGGAACACCCTGGCGCCCTTCCTTTTTTCGGAGAACAGATGGATATATTGAGCAGCAAGGCGGACGGCGTCCTCACGATCGAATTCAACCGGCCCGAGCGCAAGAACGCGATCACCTCGGTGATGTACCAGGCCATGTGCGACGCGTTGACCGACGGCGAGAACGATCCAGCGGTGCGCGCGGTCCTCATCATCGGCAAGCCCGAGATTTTCACCGCCGGTAACGACCTCGACGACTTCCTGAAAAACTCGGCGCCGGTCGAAGGCGTGCCCGCCTCGGACCGCCCGGTGTTCCGCTTCATGCGCGCACTGAACGCGAGCAGCAAGCCGGTGGTCGCTGCCGTCGCGGGCGCCGCGGTCGGAATCGGCACCACCATGCTGCTGCACTGCGACCTGGTGTACGCGGCCGACAACGCCAAGTTCTCGATGCCGTTTACCCCGCTTGGCCTGTGTCCCGAATTCGCATCGAGCCTGCTGCTGCCGCAGCTGGCGGGCTATCCGCGCGCGGCCGAAAAGCTGCTGCTCGGCGAAGCCTTTCTGGCGCAGGAAGCGTTCGAGATGGGATTGGTGTCGAAGGTGCTGGCGCAGGATGAACTGCTGCCGTTCGCAAGGCGCCAGGCCGCCAAGCTGGTGGCGCTGCCGGCCGCCTCGATCCGCGTTACCAAGTCCTTGATGAAGCGCGCCAAGGCCGATGCGATCACTTCGACCATGGCGGCGGAAAACGAACTGTTCGGCGCCATGCTGCAGGCGCCGGAAGCGAAGGAGGCGTTCACGGCATTCTTCGAGAAGCGCAAACCGGACTTTTCGAAGTTTTCCTGAGGACGGAAAACGAGAGGCAATGCCCGCGTTGCCTGTCACATAAGTCGGGATCCTGATTCAATCGGGCATTTGCAATGCAACAGAAAGTCATTTTCGTGAACAAGAAAATCATGAAGGCGCTTGGCATTATCGGCAGGAAAGAAAATTTGGAATGGGTTTCCGCTTCTCCTTTTCTTCCGGTGTTCAGCTTTCACGAGATTCACGAATCGGGTGCGATCGGTGCGCAGCCCGAGGAAATTATCGCGGCAGTTTGCGCGCTTGACATGCGCGCCGACCGCGTCGCCGCTGTGCTTTTATCCATCCGCGAACTGCCGTCGACAATTCTGAAAAAGTTCGGAAGAAAGTCGCAGCACCAGGAGCCGGCGCCATTCGGATTTGAGACATTCACTTTACTTCAGCGCAGCAACCATGAAATTTCCTTGGGCTTGGCGGGGCGTTTCTGGCGCCCGGACCTCGACATTTGCCACATTCCCAGCGCCCGGGAATTCGAAGCGTTAGACGACCCGCGCGTCGCCAAGCTGGTTTTGCGCTTCCAGGTCATCGAGCATCAAGAAATCCGCACGCTTCGGACCGAGACCTTCGTGTTTTGCGAAAATACACGGACAAAAATGTTGTTTGCGCCCTACTGGCTGGCCATTCGCTTTGCCAGCGGATGGATCCGGCGCCGCACCCTGGCATCAATCCAGCGGCAACTACCTACGCGCCCTGCTCATCGGATCTACCCGGGCTTCCCCAAGTGATCGCACTGCTGTCACGTTAAATGTCTTGGATTTCGCGTCCGCAATCTTTCCCTGAGCTGAAGCAAAAACATCTGGCGAAACGCTGCGGCAAGGCGCTGGAAGCCATCCGAAACGATGATGGCGTTCCAGTCTCACCCTTGTGTCAGCTGCGGGGCATGCTTACATCGCGTCAGGCCGATTGATCACCTGCGGATCGAACGCTATCTCGTTGCCCCGTTTGTCATGAAACTTGAGGGTAAGGTCCAGGATCTGGTCCTTGGTGTTGGCGTCGCTAAGCGTGAGCAATTTCCCACTCACGCTGATGGTCGCGGCGCTCAGCTGATGGTTGTGGTCGGGCTTGGTGTCTACCCCGCTGAACACGATTTCTTGCGGGGTCGGCTCGACCAGCTGATAGTTGATCACGCTGTCGGGCGCGGTTACGGTGATGGACTCGGGGTTACAAAAAACGTCGTAGGACTCCGAGCCCGTGCCCGATGGTTTTTGCACAACGGTGACCTGGATATTAATAAACGGGGTGACCGGAATGGGCAGCTTAGGCGATGTCATTTGATTCCTTTCTTGGTTAGATGGACTGAAATGAAACGGAGGTAGCCAGCTTCGCGATATTTCATTTCGTTAAGCTGATTTAACTCTCTTGCAACTATAGCATCATCATCGGTACAAAAATGCGCGCGGACCCAGGGCGCGAGCAAATGAAAATCGCTGCTGCCACGCGCGATCGGCCGCAGCAGCGCTTGTGCCTTGCGGCAGGCCGAGCGTGCAGCTTCAGGTTCGCGCCGGGCCATGTGGATCTCCGCTTGCAGGAGCAAGCTGTCGGCCAGGGCTTCGCTGATCGCCTGGTCGGTTGGCGCCTTGGCGCGCAAGCCGGCAAGCATCTCAAGCGCGGGCGCCAGGCTTCGCCGTGCCTGTTCAGTGCGTGATATTTTCAGGTGGGTGAGCGCTTGGCGGTTTTCGGTCATTGCTATCAAGCGCTGCCAGCTTAATTTTTTTGGCTCCCGAGCACTCAGCGCGGTCAACTTGTCGTGCAGCAAGCGCAAACCTGAGAATGTCGTCCTCGTCGCGACCGAATCGGCCTGTGCGCCGATGAGCTTGAGCTGGACGCTGGCCAAGTCGAGTTGCCAGTTGCGGTTGCTCGGGTCCTGGCGGGTGATCGCTTGAAGCAAGGCTTGCGCCCGAAGAAAATCCGCGGTCGCGGCGGCGGACTGTCCGAGCGCGAGTTTGAGTTCGGCCTGGTGCAGCAGGGCAAGCGCCAAGCGGTTTCCCCATAAGCCGTCGGCAGGCGCGGCATCGAATAATGCCCGAATGAGCTCGAACTCGCGCCGGTATAGTGCCATCGCGGTATCGAGCTGGCCCAGCTTTTCCGTGGTGCTGGCCAGCCATGAGAGGCTGTCCGCCAAGTCCGCGGCGAGGCTTTGATCGGCTGGCGTGCGCGCCAAGGCACGGGTTTTCAGCGACACCGAAAGGGAAAATTCGGCTGCGGCCCGCTCGATATGGCTTTGTCTGAGCGCCAGGCTGCCCAGGCTGTTGTGCGCATAGGATTGCTCGATCCAGCCGTCCACGCTGGCGGGATCGGCCGCGGCCAGGCGATCGGAAAATTCCCTGTATTGGGTGAAATATATTTCTGCCTGCACCCAGTCTTTTTGATCGAGGTGAATTTGCCCCAGCCAGAAGGCATTGCCCCCCAGGTTTTTCAGCACGGTCGTGTTTTTCGGCGCCGCCTTCAATTGCCGTTGCGAGATCTCCTGTGCCACGACCAGGGCCAGTTTCGCCGCCGTCGTGTCGCCACGCGCGATGTTTACCTCCGCAATCACCTGCAGCGCCTTTGCGCGCTGGGTCAGCGCCACCGCGCCCGCTGCGGTGTTGTCGGGAGCGGACAGATAGCCCAGGGCGCGGCTGCTGATGCTGTCGAGCAGGTCAAGCCGCCCCAGCGGGCGCACCTTGTCGGCGAATTCGCCCAGCACGTAGCCCATCAGGCCTTCGGCTTCGGTGCGATGCCGTTCCGCCTGCGTCTGCGCGGCGCGCGCGGCCAGGCCCAGGCCGCTCGCCAGCAGCGCCAGGGCGAGCACCGCGCCCAGCACGGTCAGGCGCAGGCGCTCGCCCACCTTCACCTTGCGCAGCGATGCGAGGATGAACTCGCGCTCCCCCGTGCTCAAGGAAAATTCGGCCACCGCTAACAGGCCCTTGGCTTGATTGGACTGGGTCCCGCGCGGCAGCAACAGGTCGCGCGGGCGCGCCTGCGCATTCCAGCGCGCTGCCTGCAGCCCGATGCGCGCACGCAATTGCAGCGCGTCGCGGTGGCTCGCGCTCCAGGCCAGCACGCGCGGCCAGCGCCGCAACAGCGCCTCGTGCGCGACGCCGAAAGCGGGCGTGCCGCCTTGCAGGTCGGTCACGAACAGGCGCGCGTCCACCAGCGCCTTGACCAGCTCGCGCTCGGCGCCGTCGCGCAGTGCCGACCAGGCGGCGCGGCGCGAGGTCACCGCCATTTCATCCTCGGCTACGCTCACCACCTGGGACAGCACGCGCGGCAGGGCCGCGAGTTGCGCCTCGCCCAAGCGCGCCACCACTTGCTCGGCGCGCGCGCCGATCGCGCCCTCCAGGCCACCGAGCTCGCGCAGGGCCGCATGGCTGAGCTGGCCGGTCTGGCTGCGCAGGCGATACAGTTCCTGCAAGCAGTATTGCAGCAGCGGCAGGGTGTCGCGACTGATCCTGGCGGCCTCGTAGAGCACGTCGTCGAGGCGCGCTCCGCTGGCCTGGTCGACCTCGAACTGCAGCCCGGCGGCGCGCGCCGGCTGGCGGATGATCTGGGCCAGTTCGGCGCCGCTCGGGCAGTTCAGGTCGAAATGGCCTCCGCGCAGCTTCAAGTCCATCAGGGCAGGGTAGGCCGCGAGGTGCGGGTAAAAATCGTTGCGGCAGGCGAGGATGAGCAGCACGCAGCCAGAGCGGGCCAGCTGGTCGAACGCGGCGATGAGGCTGGCGCGTCCCTCTTCGCTGATCCGGGGCGAGCGAAAAATGGCCTCGAAGCGGTCGATCACGATGGCCAGCCGGGCGCCCGGCAGCTGGCGCCGCAAGTCCAGCACCAGGGCCTCCATGTCGTGGGCCAGGCGCCGTCCCAGCGACTCGGCGCTTTCGTTGCTGAACAGCAAAATGCCGTTGAACTCGCTGTCGAGCAGCACGCTGCCGAGCGCCTGGAACGGCTCGCCACCGCCCAGGTCGGCACAATCGAAGTGCAGGCTGCAGGCGACGGCCATGCCGGGCTCGGGCCCGGCGCCGGCGGCGCTTAGCTGCGGCACCAGGCCGGCACGGATCAGGGAAGTCTTGCCCGAGCCGGACGGGCCGAGCACCAGTACCATGGCGCAGCCGGCGCGCGCCTGCGTTAGCAGCGTCTCGAGCAGCAGGTCGGTGGCGCGCTTGCGCCCGAAAAAGATCGAGGCGTGCTTTTCCTCGAACGCTTCCAGGCCCCTGAAGGGCGAGTCGTGCAGCCAGCTGCCGGTGGCGGCCTCGTCCTCGTACACAATCTCGGCCAGGGTGCGATAGCCGCGCTTTCGGATCGTTTCGATGTAGCGCGGCGCAACGCTGGAATCGTCGAAGGCGCGCCGCAGCTGGGCGATCACCTTGTGCACCGGATTGTCGCCGAACAGGGTGCTGCCCCAGCAGGCCTGCAGCAACTCCTCGGCCGGAACGACCAGCCGTTGTTGTTGGCATAGATGCAATAAAACATCCATTGCGCGCGGCTCGAGCTGCCTGCGCAGCTCGCCATTGCTCACCGTATTGAGGTTGGGATCGACTTGCCATTCGCCAAAGCGAAAGCTTTTGCGCATCATATTTCGAAGGCTCCATCAGGAATAGTTCTTTTTAAACAAAGAGTTGTAAAGCGGAAGGTTTTCGGAAGGCGAATATCGACCCGTCTTACTACAGTGTGCTGACGCCGTTTCCGCGGCCCGAAAAAGTCCAGGAGGAAATTATCGATACGCACATTCTGCCCTTGCTTGGGCTCGCCGAAGCAAACCGTCCGCCGCACATGCCTGAGCCGATCGAGCGCGCGGCGCCACTGGCCGCGCCTGAGGTGCAGGCCGAGTTATCGCGTATCTTGGCGAGCCCGCTGTTCTGCAAGGCCTACCGGGCCAGCCGCCTGCTGCGCTACCTGGTCGAGAAGGCGCAGGCCGGCGCGGTGCGGGAAACCAACGAATATGCGATCGGCATAGAAGTGTTTGCCCGCGATGCGGCCAGCTACAGCACCGGCGAGGATCCGATTGTCCGGGTACAGGTGGGGCGCCTGCGCGAGCGCCTGAAGTGTTACTACGCGGGCGAGGGCGGGCGCAACCCGATCCGCGTGCGCATTCCCCTGGGCAGTTATTTGCCGCGCTTCGAGCGCGCCGGCAGCTTCTCGCTGGCGCCCCGCCTGGCCTTCCGTCCGCTCGCCTGCATCACCCAGGCGCCGCCGGCGCCCTCCTTTACCCACGGGTTGAATGAAGAACTCGGCTATCGCCTGCACCGGGAGTTCGGCGACTGGCTGGCCGCGCTCCTGCCGGCGGGCGAATCGTCCGATCAGTTGCACGATCGCGCCATCAGCCATGTGCTCGAGGGGGCGGTGCGCATGGAAGGCGAGCGCACCCGTATCTCGGTGCGCCTGCTCGACCTGGTGCGGCATCGGGTCTGCTGGAGCGAACAATTCGATCACGACAGCGACCTCTCGATCGCGCGCCAGGAGCTGCTGGCGGCGGCGTGTTGCGAGGCCCTGCACAGGCACTTTCGCAAGGCCTGAGGCGGGGCCGGCGTTACGGTAACGATACTTATTTTCCAGTCGCAACAAGCCTATCGTTCATTCATCAGCGGCGCACAAGGTGCTGCTGAACATGCCGCAGGCGCCCGAGTCGGGGCGCGGCTTTGCGCAAGACGAGCGACGCATAGGGCGTCGATCCATCCACCCCACGAGGAGTTATGACATGGCCGTTACCACCACCTTCACCGTTAAAAACAACCTGACCGTCGACACCACCAATCATGTCCTGGTGTTCCTGAAACCGGTCAAGGCTTCGCCGAATTTCCAGTACCTGGCATGGCGCGACCTCAACCCGGCGCCGTCGGGCAGCCAGCCGTTCGACTATGTGATCGACCTCGGCGTGCAGGTGTGCGATGCCGGCAGCGGCCAGCCTCCCGGGCCGAGCTCGAAAATCTATTCGATCAATCCCGGCGAGCTGTTCGTCTCAACCAATCCGAACGGCCAGGGTCCGATCCTGTCGACCGCCAACGTCAACCAGGGCCAGATCACGAGCGCCCAGGCCGGCGTGATCAACGAATGCAACTCGCCGATCACGCGCCTGGCCATTTCCTGGACCAACGGCGGCACCCCGATCGTCAATGTCGGCCTGGCCGCCAACGACATCATCAACCAGGGCAAGACCGTGACCATGGAAATCGAGCCGACCCTGTACTTCATGGCCGCCGATCCGACCCTGAACGGTCCGAACTACACGCTGCAGGACTATTCCTCGATGACGCCTTACCAGCTCACGGCCGGCCAGACCGCCGTCACCGTCACCTGGACGCGCGGTAACAACGGCCTGGGCGAAGACATCTTCACCTTCGCCTGAGCCGTCGCATCCTGCATCAGGGAAGCGGCCGCCGCGCGCGGCCGCTTCCTTTCCCCGGGCGCTGCCAGGCAGCCGGAAACGGCTTTCATGGTCCGCATTTGCAAGCAAAGCATTCACAGCGAGGTAAGACAATGAGCGCGAACTACAAGAAAATACAATTCATTTCGTGGGAGCTGAACACGGGCCCCTTTGTGAGCGGCACCATCAACCGCAAGACGCTCGGCTTCTACGCCGGCGTGCGGGTGTCGGCAACCGACGACAGGACCGATGCGCTGAGCCAGTGCCTGGACGTCGACGCGCGCGTCGCCTTCACGGCCGATGCGCTCGAGAAGGCGTACAAGCTGGCCGACAGCTCGGCCGACACCCTGAAGGTGTTCATGGGGCCGGAGTTCCTGTACCGCGGCGCCGGCGGCGCCTACCTGCATGACCTGATCAACGGCTGGGTCGCCGAGGCCCCCGCGGAATTGCATCTGCCGCCGCCCTACAGCGGCAAGTGGGGCGGCCTGTTCGGCGGCCTGCAGGAGCTTGCCGCCGATGACCGCTTCGGCGACTGGCTGTTCGTGTTCGGCAGCGCCATCAGCGCCTCCTTCAAGCCATACAAGGCGCCCGACGGCAAGTACTACCTGGACCCGTCCGCGCCGGGCGAGATCTACAATACCTCGCTGATCCAGCGCGGCAGCGCGGCCGGAGCGAACGATAACTACGCCTCGCGCAAGCAGTACATCTCCGGCATCGACTTCCTGGACTGGTACGTGAACGTGCCCGCCCATAGCGCCGGGACCGTGCTGCCGCTCGACCCGCGCGCAGTGGTGCCGATCGATGCGATGGGCGTGTGCGAAGGGGGCGCGGTCTTCAGCATCGACAACGTCAATGACGGCAGCGGCGCGAAACTCACGTTCGGCATCGAGATCTGTCTCGACCATGCGTTGAGCAACAACGATACCAACCATTGGGGGCGCATCAGGACCGCCGACAAGTACGTGAAAGTGCAGCTGGTTCCGTCCGGCGGCATGACCTTGATGGATGCCTCGATTCGCCTGCTGCCGGCGGGGGCGGCGACGCCGAACTCGTATGCCTTCAACTGCGACGGCCTGGGCGACCTGGCGCATGCGTACGGCTGCCATACCCAGGTCTGGAATGGCGCGAATGGCGCCGTGGTCCCGCTCGCCAACAAGTTGTACGAGGCGAGCAATGGCGCTGCGCTGGCCCATACCAATGTGGCCCCGGTCGTGTCAAACGTGGTGATTCATGGCGCTACCGTCAACGCATCGGCGTTATGGAATAACGGCATGCTTCAGCATGGCTCGGGAAGCGTGCGCGTCACCCCGGTGCTGGCGCTGTAGGGC
>JBAQKU010000407.1:0-2560 GCA_049301315.1 Telluria sp. | reverse complement strand
CCTGCACAACAAGTTCCACGCCTGGCAGCCGAGCGCGCTGACCGCGCTCAACGAGGCCATCGCGCGCAACCAGAGCTACCAGGGCGACGCCGAGATGGTGCACCTGCTCAAGGCAGCGACCCGGCTGGCCGAGCGCGCCGACAACAGCTTCAACCCGGCGATCGGACACCTGATCCGCCTGTGGGGATTCCAGAGCAACACCATCACGCCGCAGGCGCCGCCGCCCGAGCAGGTGCAGCACTGGCTCGACGCCAACCCGCGCATGAGCGACCTGGTGTTCGACGGGACAAGAATTTCGAGCCGCAACAGCGCCGTCATGCTCGACCTGGGCGGCTACGCCAAGGGTTACGCGCTGGACCGGGCCGCGCGCATCCTGCGCGCCGCGCACGTGAAGGCGGCGCTGGTCAACGTGGGCGGCAACATCCTGGCGATTGGCCGTCCCGGCGCGCGCCCGTGGCGGGTCGGGGTGCAGGATCCGCGCGGCGAGGGCATGCTGGCCAGCGTGGCGCTGCACGACAACGAGGCGATCGGCACCAGCGGCGACTACCAGCGCTATTTTCTCAAGGACGGCAAGCGGCGCCCCCACATTATCGACCCCAAGAGCGGCATGCCGATCGACCTGGTGGCCTCGGTCACCGTGATCACCTCCGGCGGCATCGATGCCGGCACCCGCTCCGACGGCTACACCAAGCCGCTGTTCATCGTCGGAGCGCAGCGCTGGCAGGTCATGGCGCAGCGCCTGGGCCTGAAGGAAGTGCTGCTGGTCGACACCGAACGCCAGGTCTGGATGACCGCCGCCATGCGCCA
The DNA here is from genome assembly GCA_049301315.1 of Telluria sp. Lineage (GTDB taxonomy): Bacteria > Pseudomonadota > Gammaproteobacteria > Burkholderiales > Burkholderiaceae_D > JBAQKU01. The sequence continues at coordinate 1,753 of JBAQKU010000407.1, read as the reverse complement.
GCGCATCGGGTCCCGGGCGCGGCACGACTGACATGGCAACCCCGCTCACGACCCCGCCGGTTTTTTTCCACCTCAAGCTGGTGGCCAGGATCAGCCTCGCGCTCGGGGTGATCGCCGCGCTGGTGCTGCTGGTCATGCTTAACCTGATCACCGGCGAGAGCGGCGAGAGCTACGGCGCCATCATTCGTTCGCACAGCCTGACCCGGCGCCACCTGGGCGCCGCGATGCTGGCGGCCGGCCTGCTGCTGCTAGCCTTCACCGCCCTGGTCACCTGCCTGATCGTGCTCTACAGCAGTTTCCGGGTGGCCGGTCCGCTCTACCGGTTCGGCCAGAACCTGCAGCTGGCCAGTGCCTGCGACCACAGCGCGTTAGTCGAGCTGCGCCGCGCCGATCCGCTCAGCGCGCATGCCGACGGCGTCAAGCAGGCGGTGGCGGCGGTGCGCGCCCACTATGCCGGACTGAACGGCGATTGCGGGCGCGCCGCGCAGGCGCTCGCGGCCGGCGACGCGTGCGCCTACGCCGAGGCGGTCGCGCGCCTGAAGCAGGCAGATGCTCATGTTCGGCTTTAAGGCACTGGCGCTGTGCCTGCTGCTGCTGGGCGCAGGCGCGCTCTACGCCACGCTCGGCGCCAGCGCGATCACAGAAACCGGCGCCCACCTCGGGAGCGCCGACTGCGCCGGCTGCCATCTGGGCGGCAGGGAGGTCGGCGCGCAGCAGGCCGGCATGCTCACCGCCAGTCAGGAAGTGCTGTGCGCCAAGTGCCACCCGGTCGCCGCCCAGGTGAGCCACCCGAGCGGCTTCCCGCCGGCACGGCTGCCGCCCTCGGCCTATCCGCTCGACTGGAAGGGCGACCTGACCTGCAGCACCTGCCACGATATCCACGCCAGCACGCGCGGGCTGATGCGCGGGGCCAAGGCCGGCAAGGAACTGTGCCTTTCCTGCCACCTGAGCGACTTTTTCGGCAAGATGCGCGACGGCGGAGCGGCGCTGCTGGGCGGCCACCTGGCCAAGGGCGTCGCCGACGGCGCGGCGCTCGATCCATGGTCGCTCAAATGCATGGAGTGCCACGGGGAAAATGCGACCCTGCGCCTGGCCACCAGCGTCGACCGCAACGGGGTGGTGCGCCACGCCAGCCGCACGGCCAACCATCCGATCGGGATGCTGTACCAGAAAGCGATCGCGTTCGGAGGCTATCGGGCGCAGCGCCTGGTGGAGTCCAGGCTGTTGCTGCCCGGCGGCAAGGTCAGCTGCATTTCCTGCCACGGCGGCTACCAGAAGGAGCACGGCAAGCTGCTGGTCCCGCTGGCCCGTTCGGCCCTGTGTTTCGAGTGCCACGCGCTATGAAGCTGCCCGAGCGCGCCAACCGCCGCCAGCTGCGCCTGGTCGACCATGGACTGCAGAAGCTGCTGCTGCTGGCCCTGGTGCTGATGGAGAGCGTGGTGGTCTCGCTGGCGATCTGGTTCCTGTACCGCAAGCTGGCCGCCAGCGTCGACCAGAACATGTACCGCATTCATTTCCAGGCCAGCGTCGATGTCCTGTCGCTGCTGGTCAGCGAGGGCCTGCCGGTGCTGGGCGCCATGCTGGCCGTCAATTTCCTGGCCTTGATCGCGGCCGACCGGATCTGGGCCTACTATGTGCGCGGCATCCTGCACCACTTCGATCTGCAGATGGAAGCGGCGCGCCAGCTCGATTTCTCGGTCCGGTACGGAAGCCGCTTCGAGCATGTCCTGCTCGAACAGGCGCTGCACTGGCG
>JBAQKU010000406.1:0-8747 GCA_049301315.1 Telluria sp. | reverse complement strand
GCCCTGCAGGGCGTTGGCGGTGATGGCGATGATCGGCAGGCTGCGCGCGCGCCCGCCCTGCTGCTCGTGGCGGCGGATCTCGACGGTGGCGGCGAAGCCGTCCATCACCGGCATCTGGCAGTCCATCAGCACGACGTCGTAGTCGCCCGCGCGCACGGCCTGCAAGGCTTCGTCGCCGTTGCGCACGCAGGTGACCTCCAGCCCGAGGCCGTCGAGCATGGCGCTGGCCACTTCCACATTGACCGGATTGTCTTCGGCCAGCAGCACGGTGCCGCGCTGTGCGCTCTTGCCGGACGGCGGCGGGACAGGGCTGAGGACGGCTGCGGCCGCCGCGGCAGGCGCGGCATTGGGACGCTTGCTGATGCATTCGAACAGGTCGCCGGCGCGCGCCGGCTTGATCAGCTGGTACGCCACGCCGGCTTCGCGGCGCTGCACCGGATCGGCGGCCAGCCGTTCGGAGCTGAGCAGCACGATGCGGGTCGCGCTGATGGCCGGCTCGGCCTTGATGCTGGCGGCCAGCGCCAGGCCGCTGGTGCGCTGCAACTCCATGTCGAGGATGGCCGCGCCGTAGGGCTTGCCTGCGCGCGCCGCTGTCATGAGGCAGTCGTAGGCATCCATGGCGGAGGCCGCGAAGTCGGTATCGACTCTCCAGTCGGCCAGTTGCTGCTCGAGCTGTTCGCAGCTCGCCTTCTGTTCGTCGACGATTAACACGCGCAATCCTTCGATGGTATGAGACGCCGCGCCGGGCTCGTCGGGATCGACGCGGCGCTTGTCGAAACTTACCGTGAACCAGAAAATGGAACCTTGCGTTAAAGCATTATCTACGCCGATTCTTCCTCCCATTAACTCGACGAGCTGTTTCGAGATCGCCAGGCCGAGCCCGGTTCCACCATACCTGCGCGTGGTCGAATTGTCGGCCTGCGAGAAGGCCTCGAAGATGCGGGTGCGCGCCTCGCGCGAGATGCCGATGCCGGTGTCGTGCACCTCGAAGCGCAAGGTGACGGCCGGACCATCCTCGCTGGCGACCTGGACCTTGGCCAGGATGCTGCCGTGCTCGGTGAACTTGATGGCGTTGCCGAGCAGGTTGGCCATGATCTGGCGCAGGCGGTTGGGGTCGCCGCAGATCGCGACCGGGATGTCGTTGGCGATCTCGAAGGTGAGCCCGATGCCCTTGGCCTCGGCCTGCGGCATGTACACGTTGTCGATCTCGTCGAGCAGGTCCCACAGGTTGAAATTGATGTATTCCACGCTCAGCTTGCCAGCCTCGATCTTGGAAAAATCGAGGATGTCGTTGATGATGACGAGCAAGTGTTCGCCCGAGCGCTTGACCAGCTTGGTGTAATTGCGCTGGGTTTCGGTCAGCGTGGTGCCGAGCAGCATTTCGGTCATGCCGAGCACGCCGTTCATCGGGGTGCGGATTTCATGGCTCATGGTGGCCAGGAAGGCGCTCTTGGCGCGGCTGGCCGCCTCGGCCGCGTTCTTGGCCTTTTCGAGCTGCTCGGTGCGCACGCTGACCTGTCGCTCGAGCTCGTCGCGGTGGTTGGTCAGGGCGGTGCCGCGCCCCTCGATCTGGGCCAGCATGTCGTTGAAGCTGTCGATCAGCGTGCCGAGTTCGTCGTTGCGCTGGTGCACGATGCGCAGGCTGTAGTTCTGGCTGGCCGAGACCTTCTGCGCCGCGTTGATGAGCTTGGATACCGGATCCGCGATGCTGCTCTTGAAGCGCCCCGCCAGCATCAGCGCCACCAGCAGCGAACCGCCGATGGCGGCCGCGATCACGCCCAGGCTCTTGATGATGTCGAGCCACATGTTGGTGAGGTCGGCTTCGATCATCAGGATGCCGACCTGGGTGTTGTTGCCGATGATGGGGCGGTACAGGCGCATCCGGGTCGACCAGAACTTGCTGCCCTGTTCGTTGGCCGCGGCCAGCGCGCCGCCTTCCAGGCTGACCTCGTCGGCCCCGGCCGATTCATCGCCGCGCTTGGGTGCGACATAGCGCGCGAACAGCTTGCCCTTGCGGTCGAACAGGACCGCGGTGGAAATCTCGTCCTTCGCCTTGAGGGCGGCCAGGGTGTTCTCGGCCTTTTTGCGGTCGTTGTAGAGCAGGGCGTCGACGTTGTTGGCGCCGATCACGCCGGCAAACGAGGACAACTGCATGCCCTCGTCCTTGCGGTGGTTCAGCACCGACGTTACCGCAAAGGCCACGAAGACAATCAGCAAGGCAGCGCCCGTGGACAGGAAGGAAATGATCGTCAGTTTCTGATTGAGGCTTGAACGCTCGAAGTTCAGCATGGAATACCCCGGTGGTGGCGGCGTGAGAGTTCTGGAAGCGGCCACACCACGCGGCCACCCCTCCACAGACAAATGCAATTCCGACAGGAAAAATATACGGGGAAACATTTGTGCCGCATTGATCATGCGCAACGTAAAACCCGGGGCGGCCCAGCGCGCGCACTGGGAGCGGGCGCAGATCCGCCCGCGCCAGGCAGGGCGGGGCTGCAAGGGCGGTCTTGGGCGAGCGCTTGCGGCGGATTTAACAATTTGCTTAATGCTAACGTTTATACTAAGATTGCGCACACTACCAACTTCGAGATGCCGATGGCCACGTCCGATCCACCACCATTTCCGTTGGTAGAAATGCAAGCGGTCGCCAATGCCCGGAATCAATGGGTGGCGCTCACCTTGGCGGTCGATGCCAGCGGCGGCACCGTCCGCAACGCGCTTCACAGTGTTTTCAGCTATCCCGACATGCTCGCCGCGCTCGCGCCGCTCGACTGCATCGTGCTGGTCGGCGCGCCATCGACCCTGACGCCGGACCTGCTCGACCTGATGCCGCCTGGCCGGATCATTTTCGCGATTGCCGGTGCCGCACTGGCGCACGACGGCGCCTGCGCGCACATCGACGCCCTGCACCAGCGCGGCTACCGCATCCTGCTGGACGGCCCGGTGCCGCATGGCGCCGCCGTTCCCCGCTGCTTGTACTCGGTCGCGTTCGACTGCGGCCAGGGGGCACCGGTGCAGCGCATGTCCGCAAGCCAGGGCGGCCCTCACCTGGCGCGCAATATCGGCAGCGCCGCGCGCTTCGGCGAATGTGCCGAGGCAGGCTTCGCGTGGTTCAGCGGCAGCTATCCGCTCAAGCCCGGCGCGCTTGCCGGGTTCAATGACGGCACCTCGCGCAAGCGCCTGCTGGCCCTGCTCGGGCTGCTCGCGCGCGACGCCGAATCGTGCGACATCGAAGCCCTGCTCAAGCAGGACCCGGCGCTCTCGTACCAACTGTTCAAACTGGTCAATTCGGCCGCGTTTGCGCTCGACAAACCGATCGCCAGCTTCGGGCAGGCCATCCAGCTGCTGGGGCGGCGCCAGTTGCAGCGCTGGCTGCAATTGCTGCTGTATGCGCGCCAGGGCGACGAGCCGCTCGCCAATCCCCTGCTGCCGCTGGCGGCGCTGCGCGCGGCGCAACTGGAAGCGCTGTGCAAGTTGCAAGGTGGCGACCGCGAGGCACAAGACCTGGCCTTCATGGCCGGCGTGTTCTCGCTGCTCGACATGCTGTTCGCCATGCCGATGCAGGAAATCGTCGGCACGCTCAAGCTCGCGCCGGAGGTCGGCTCGGCCCTGACCGCGCGCGCCGGGCGCCTCGGCAAGCTGCTGGGCATGGTCGAGACGGAAGCGGCCGACCTGGCCTGCCTGCAAGGCGCGCACATCGAACCGGCCGTCTGGTGGCAGAGCCAGCTTGAGGCTTACCACTGGGCCATCCAGGTCAGCAGGGACCACTGACATGCCCGACCAGCCGATCAGAGGATTCATGAACAGCAGCGCCGCCGTGTGCGAAGCGGTGCTGCGCCTGCGCGGCCCGCAACTGGCCGAAGCACTTGAAGATGTCCTGCGCACCATGCTCGACAGTTCGCACGGCCTGTTCGTGCCGGCCGGCACCGGGTTGCCCGATGTGCGGGCGGGCCAGGGAGAATCCGGCGCCGGCGAACGGCTGAGCGCGGACATCGTCTGGGACGGGCAATATTACGGCCGCTACGAAGTGGCGCGCAGCACGCGCTATGGCGAGGCCGAGCGCCAGGGCCTGAGCAGCCTGGCCGGGCTGACGGCCAGCCTGCTGCATGTGCATTCGCTCGCGCAGCGCTCGACGCACGCCTACGTGCAGGTCGAAGCGCAGCTGGCGCACCAGTCCCAGATACTCGACCAGATCCACGAGTCGGTCCTGACGATGGACCTGACCGGCTACATCACCAGCTGGAACAAGGGCGCCGAGAATTTGTTCGGCTACAGCGCGCTGGAAGCGATCGGCCGCAACATCCTGTTCCTGTACACGGACGAAGAGGCCGGCGTGCGCGACGCCTTCGTGGAGGAGGGCGGGCGCATGATGGAGGTGCGGCGCCGCAAGAAGTCCGGCGAAATCTTCTGGGCCAGCCTGTCGCTCTCGCCCTTGTGCGACATGGAGGAGCGCCCGGTCGGGCTGATCGCCTACCTGACCGACATCACCGAACGCAAGCTGGCGGAAGACCGCCTGCATCACCTGGCCTATTACGACGCGCTCACCGACTTGCCAAACCGCACGCTGCTTGCCAAGCTGGTCGACCAAGCGCTGATGGTGGCCCAGCGTAACGAGGAGGCCGGCTGCGTCCTGTTCATCGATCTGAACCGTTTCAAGCTGATCAACGACACGCTTGGCCGCGCGATCGGCGACGAACTGCTAAGGCAAGTGGCGCAACGTTTCCGCGCCTCGCTGCGCGAGCAGGACCTGCTGGGGCGCCTGTCCGGCGACGAATTCGCGGTTGGCCTATTCGACATCCGCCAGCACTTCGAAGCGACCACCGTGGCCCAGAAACTGCAGGCCGCGCTCGACCAGCCCTTCCTGATTGCCGGGCACGACCTGCGGGTGGGCGCCAGCATCGGCATCAGCGTCTATCCGCAGGACGGGGGCGACGCCGAGACCTTGCTGCGCCTGGCCGATATTGCGATGGCGCGCGCCAAGCAGGGCGGCGGCAATGCGGCGGAGAGCGTTGCGTTCTACAGCCACGATATGAACCAGGGCATGCAGGAGCGCATGCGCATTGAATCGGGGCTGCGCCATGCGCTGGGCAACGGCGAATTGCTGCTGCATTATCAGCCCAAGTTTGAGATCGGCAGCGGGCGCATCATCGGCGCCGAGGCGCTGGTGCGCTGGCACCATCCCGAGCGCGGCCTGGTGCCGCCGAGCGAATTCATCCCGCTGGCCGAGGCGACCGGGCAGGTGGTGCAGGTGGGCGAATGGGTGCTGGATACGGCTTGCGCGCAGGCTGCGGTCTGGCAGCGCGCGGGGTTGGCGCCGTTCCGGCTTGCCGTTAACGTCTCGGCGCGCGAATTCACGCCGGCCTTGCCGGGGCGGGTGAGCGACACACTGGCGCGCTACGGGCTCGACGCTTCGTGGCTGGAACTGGAAATTACGGAAAGCACGCTGATGCACAATATAGAGCGGGTGATCGACATCATGGACTGCATTACCGCGCTGGGCGTGACGCTGTCGCTGGATGACTTCGGCACTGGCTATTCGAGCTTGTCGTACCTGAAGAGATTTCCGATCGACACGCTTAAGATTGACCGTTCGTTTACCACGGGGATACCGGGGGATAGCAATGACTGCGCGATTGCCAGCACCGTTATCAGTATCGGGCGGCAGCTCAAGCACAGGGTGATTGCCGAGGGGGTTGAAACGCTTGAGCAGTTGGCGTTCCTGCGCAAGTCGGGGTGCGACGAAGTGCAGGGGTATTTGTTGTCGCGGCCGCTACCGGCCAATGAGTTCGAGCTGGCGCTGCGGGAGAACTGGGCGCTCATCGCCTGACGGGCGGCGGTTCGTTGTCCATCGAAGGATGATTTCTGTATAATGCGGGTCTGCAGGAAGCGTGGCCGAGCGGTTGAAGGCACCAGTCTTGAAAACTGGCGACGGTGTGAGCCGTTCGTGAGTTCGAATCTCACCGCTTCCGCCAGGATGTTGAACATGAACCCCACACGTGGGGCTTTTTGTCGTTCTCTCACAGGGAAAATTTCAAGATCGGCATCGCACCTTATTCGCCGTCGCTCAACGGGAATCTTGCTCTTCGCTGCCGCGAGACAGGGCAACAGTGTAGTTGCCAACCGGCTCTTTGTTGATTTTAAGCAGGTCGTATGTTTTCAACATATTGAGCAATCCGGAGTGACCGTAAGTCATCGGGGAAAAGCCAGGGTCGGTTCGTTTCAAATATTGCCCGAGGATGGCAAGGCTGACCTTTCCCTCTGGCGTATCGCTGCTAAGCATTTCAACAGCATCGACAATTCGGCGCGGCCGTTGTTTGATAGGTGGTTTCACCGGGATGGCGCGAATGTTCTCCTTGGGCGGGGCGGTTGGAGGTACAACAGGGGCATCGTGCTCGCCTCCAGATGTAATCGGATCCCACTCGAAAAACTGATCTGTTGCGTTTCGCAATGCCGCGGGTGTCTTCGCCTCGCCCACGATGCATACGGTGGCGCCTCGCTCCCGTAACTTGCGGCAGAGGTAGGCAAAATCGGAGTCGCTGGTGATGAGGCAAAACGTGTCGGCACGGTCGTCAAACAGCACTTCCTGCGCATCAAGCGCCAAGGCAATGTCAGCGGTGTTCTTCCCATTCGCGTACTGGAACTGCAGGCAAGGGGTGAAAGCATGTTCGACGAGCGCCGCTTGCCACTTGTTGGTTAGCGTCGTGTGGTTGCCGTACCCCCGCCGCACAACGACGCGGCCGAATTGCGCGACAACGCGCAGGGCGTAGGCAAGAATAGCCGGGGTGGTGTTGTCGCAGTCTACTAATACTGCAACCCGCGTTTCGGGGAGAGGTATCGGGGTACTCAAGACCGGCCTTTCATAGGGAGTCGTTGAATTCTCGACGATACCACTTAAGGTGCAACCAAATTGCATGGATTGTCACAGTTGCTGATTTTCATGAATGACAACTTTGCGGTGGCCGCAGCCTTGAGGAATTTTAGATGACGGATCCCTAACGCTGCAATGCGGCCGGCTACCAATTCCGCCAATAAGTGGATGTCCCCTAGTTTGCCACGATATGAGTACACGCGGGCTTTGGGGGCTCTATGCCGTTTCAAGTGGAACTTTACGCGGCGGCGGAAACGTGATGTTGCCAAATCGTGTGAATTCCCCCACCCCTAACCCCGCCCCCGAGGGCGGGGCAGTCCTTGCCGCCGGACTGGCTCGCGGGCCGGATGCCAAACCCGCATCCAACCCTAAGCCCTTGAGCGTAAAGGCATTTTCGATGCCGTCAAGGGTTCACTGCGCCGGGCGCCGCCCGCCCTTGACCGCACCGAAAACGCCGTTGCTGTGGCGGCTTGCCAATGAGCAGTGTGCCTCGACGGGCAAAATGTGACCTGTCAAGTTCCACTCGAAACGACATTGGGCCAGAAAGCTGGTGTCGGATTCGTTCAGGTTTCGCTATTTTTAAGGGGCCGCTATGACTGTCACCAGGCCAAATTGTTCACAATGAAAGTGACGCTATCGGTTCCCAATTCGGTTTGCGAATCGACGGGCGAGCAAGGCGCAGGGCGCCGGCAGACCTGATGCGGCCAGCGCCGGAACCGTTGCACTTCCTGCAATCGCTCAAAGCCGCCATTACGATCTAGCGAAGCGGGCCGACAAACTGGCGGAGCAATTGCGCGGGCGGCAATCGTGGGTCAGGGATGCGGGATTCTACAGGGAGCCAGATCAGTCATGAAAAGCCGCCAGCCGATCCGAAGACATGCGCCTCGTGCGCCCACTTCGCGCCTGTCAATTCCGCCGACGGGGAGCGGACCAAGCAGGCTGCTATTGATGGGTGGACTTTGGCTTAATGCAGGCGACTGTCACACGCTCAATGCCGCTGCCGAACTTCGACTTGACGTAGTGCACCCTACATTCCGTCACGGCGTCATCTAGCCGCTTTGAGATCCTGACATCTCTTGATCCATACGAACAGGTCAGCCACTTCTCGTCGCGATCCGTGAAAGTCCACGTGACGACTGTCCGATCCGCATTGGTCGGCGCGAGATCGGTCATCGATTCGGGCGGGCCAGCCATCATCCCGGCGCCCGTCAGTGTCACGCGATCAGGCGGGAACACGGCCCAACCGGCAGGGGCATGCACCGCGACCGATCCCGCTGGCAACTCGGGCGGACAGGTGACCGGCTCGGCACCGATGGCCGCGACTGGCAAAAGTGCCAAGATCAGCGCGCGCATCAGTGCAACTCGATCACGGAGAAGGCCCCGGCGGAATTGCTCGGCTGGTCATATATGCCATCTTCGCGCGGCCGGCGCGGGCTTATTAGTCGCCTCTTGACTATCATCCGATCCTTATCGCCAGACCATTGGTCGATGACCCATATTGCCGCGCCTGCATACGCGAAGAAGAAGGCCGCGTGCTTGTTGCCATCCCGCACTGGATACCGGCCATTTTCAAACGTCGCAATGGCGGTACCAGGGACAATGCCCGTCGATCCGACGACTGTTTTTCCCTTGCGCCATGTCGATGTATGTACATTAATGAGTCCTGGCGTCAATGTCTGGATGAGTGATGCACAACTTCCAGTGCCGATAAGCGGCCTCTTTTCAAGCGCCAGAAAGTCCTGGTAGATGAACGGTGGTGAGCGACAATTATCTTGGCCGGTAGACGACAACTATCTTGGCCGGTTTGTCACCTAAAACCGGCCCGGTGCGGAAGCGAGGTTTACAGTTGTCTCATTTAGCATGGAGCTGGGGAGATGAC
>JBAQKU010000405.1:0-15124 GCA_049301315.1 Telluria sp. | reverse complement strand
GTCGCGCGGATCGATGGCAAGTTCGCGCGGGGCGGTGCGCACCACCAGCGGCGGCGGCGGCGCCGGCGGAACGGCCAGCGGCGCGTTATCGAGTGCGACCGACGGCGTGATCACCTTGGGCGCCCTTGGCACGACAATGGTGCCGCGCTGGCCGAACTGGTCTTGCGGCACCACGGTCAGGCCCTCGTGCCGGTGGTCGCGCTCGCGCCGGCGATGGTCCGCGTGGCGCCGGTCCCAGGCGTTGATGCGGTTCAGGTGTTCCGGTGAAACGCGGTATCCGGGCACGAAGGTGTCGTGCGGGCTGAGCGGATACCAGCCTTGCGCCGGCGCCTGGCGCTGCGTGCCGTACGAGCCGAACGTCAGGCTCCAGCCGTTGCCGCCGATCCAGCCCACCAGCGCGGGCGCCCATACCGGCCGTCCCGCATTGCGGCCCGGGGTCCAGTACCAGCGCTGGTTGACGTGGACCCAGCGTCCGTAGTGGAAGGGCGCATAGCCCCACGGCGCATGGTCGACCCAGGTCCAGCCCCACGGCGCGACCCAGGTCCAGCTGCCGTCGCGGTAGGGCGCCCAGCCGGACGGCACGCTGCGCGGCCGCCACAGCGGCCCGTATTCGGCGTCGTCGCGCCAGGTGCCGTACTGGTCGAGATCTTCGTAGCCGGTCATGTCGGTGCTGACGTAGCGCGTCGAGGTGGCGCGCTCGTCGCGCTGGTCGCGCAGCAGGGCCCAGTCGTCGAAGCTGTCGCTCACCGCGAACGCGGTGCGCACGTCGTCCCGATGCAGTTCGGCGCGTTTGCCGGCGCGCACCGTCAGCGCGGCGCCGCCGCCGTCGACCTGGGCCGCGCCTTCGAATACGCTCACCACGCTGGTGTCGCGCACGCGCTCGGCTTCCACCCGCACCCGGCCCGGCTGCTGCATGCGCACCCGTCCTTGCGGCGTGCTCAGCTCGAAGCCGCGCAGCGTTTCCTGGTCGCGGATGCGGATGCTGGCGCTGCCGTAGTGGAGGTAAATGCGCAGGCTGTCGTCGTCAAGTTCGACAATTTCGAGCTTCGAATCGCCGTCCAGCCGCACTGCGCTCGAGCCGACCCGGAACTCGGCGCGCGCGTCGCGCCCGGTGGTGAGCTGGTTGTGCGAGGTGAGCGGCCAGTTCACCAGCGCCGGGGCGGCCTCCTGGCCGGCCTCGGCGCTGACGGCAACCTCGCCCTGCGACAGCGACAGGCGGCCAACGCGCGCGCTCGCCTGGGCCAGCGCCAGCGCGGAACAGACCGACAACGCCAGCAGCGCTACGGTATGGAGGAATGGGGTACGCATGATGGACTCCTGGGACGCGAACGCCTGGCGGCGTCCTTCGGTTAGAACGCGCCAGCGATTAAACGGATAACACGACGTTACAAACGGTTTCACATTCGCGCCGGACGGGCGCAGGCAGCGCGGTTCAGTCGGCGTTGCGCTTGACGAAAAACAGTGCGCCGCCAACCAGCATGAGCACGCCGCCGAAAAAACGATTCTGCTTTTTCACCGCGCCGGCGTCGCGGAAAAACCGCTGCATCGACGAGGCCAGGAAAGCATAACCGTGCATCACGACGGTGTCGATGGTGACCATGGTGGCGCCGAGGATGAGCAACTGCGGCAGCAGGGGCGACTGCTGCGAGATGAATTGGGGTAGCACGGCGACCATGAAAATGATCCCTTTGGGATTGGTCGCATTGGTCAGGAAGCCGGTCAGCACGCGCTTGCCCGGGCCCGCCCGGGCCGCCAGGGGCTCTGCGAGCGCGCCTGGTCCGGGTTCAACCTTGGCGCGCCACTGGGTCCAGCCCAGGTAGATCAGGTAAAGCGCGCCGACCGTCTTGACGATCGAGAATGCGAGTTCGGAGGCGAGCAGCAGGGAACCGACGCCGGCGCCGGCGATCACGAACACGAGCAGCAACCCCATCTGCAGCCCGAGCACCGTGGCGCTGGCTTTCCTGAGGCCGTAGGACAGTCCGTGCGACATCGCCAGCACGGCACCCGAGCCGGGCGAGAGTGCAATCAGGGCGCCGGCGATAACGAAGGTAATCCAGGTGGCGAAACTCATGCTGGTCGGTCGGGGTTGTTCGGTGGGTGCGGCGCCGGAAGCGGCTGGCGCCGGTCAGTGACCTGCGCCGCCGTTCCGGTTCGCATATGCGACTTACTTCTTCTTCGGGTTGACTGCAGCCTTCAGGGTCGCGCCAGCGGAGAACTTGGGCGACTTCGACGCGGCGATCTTGATCGCGGCGCCAGTCGATGGATTGCGGCCCTTGCGTGCGGCACGCTTGGCAACGGAGAAGGTGCCGAAACCGGTGATGCCGACCGTGTCGCCTTTTTTCAGGCGCTCGGTGATGATCTCGATGATGGTGTTCACTGCACCGTTGGCTGCCACGCCGGACATTTCCGTGCGCTTCGCAAATTCCGCAATCAGTTCGCCTTTTTTCATAACTTTCCTCCCGGGTTAAAAGAGCGGGAAGATTAGCATAATTATTGCCCTGTGTAATAAAATCAGTTGCCTATTCATAAAAGTAAGCCCTGCTGTGATTGCATGATCACGGTTTTTCCGGCTTGCCGGCACGCCCCGGCGCCGCTTCGGCGGCACCGCATTCGCGCGCGCGGCGCGGCTTGCGCAGTCGGGTAAGATGTGCTTTTTAACCACGGAGTAACGTTCATGGCTGCAAGCAGTCTGCTGGCATTAATAGACGATATCGCCACTATCCTCGACGATGTCGCCCTGATGAGCAAAGTAGCGGCCAAGAAGACGGCCGGCGTGCTGGGCGACGACCTGGCGCTGAACGCGCAGCAGGTGTCCGGAGTCGATCCGGACCGCGAACTGCCGGTGGTGTGGGCGGTGGCGCGCGGCTCGTTCAAGAACAAGGCGATCCTGGTGCCGGCGGCGCTGGCGATCAGTGCGTTCATCCCGTGGGCCATTACGCCGCTGCTGATGGTGGGCGGGGCGTTCCTGTGTTACGAGGGTTTCGAAAAACTGGCGCACAAGTTCCTGCACAGCGCGGCCGAGGACGCGCAGCACCGCCAGGAACTGGCCGCGGCGCTGGCCGACGAAAAGATCGACCTGGTGGCGCTGGAAAAAGACAAGATCAAGGGCGCGGTGCGGACCGACTTCATCCTGTCGGCCGAGATCATCGTCATTTCGCTGGGCACCGTGGCCGGCGTAGCGTTCGGCACCCAGGTGGCGGTGCTGGCCACGATCGCGGTCGTGATGACGGTCGGCGTGTACGGCCTGGTCGCCGCCATCGTCAAGCTCGACGATGCCGGCCTCTATCTGAGCCGGGGCGTCAACGGCGGCGCGCGCGCCTTGGGCCAGCTGCTGCTGCTGGCGGCCCCGAAACTGATGAAGACGCTCTCCGTGCTCGGCACCGTCGCCATGTTCATGGTCGGCGGCGGGATCCTGATGCACGGCGTCCCGGCCGCCCACGGACTGGTCGAGGCCGTCGCGCATGCCGGCGCGGGCGTTCCGGTGGCAGGGCCGGTGCTTCAATTGCTGGCGCCCACCGTGATCGATGCGCTGGCCGGCGTGTTGGCTGGCGCCTTGGCGCTGCTTGCCGTGACGGGCATGGCGCGCCTGTTCAGCCGCAAGCGCTAAGGCCCGGTTCGCCAAGGCATTTCCGGCGTCGGCTTGAACGCCAGCAATCTTGCCGTCGACGGCAGGGAACCTCTTCCCGCGTCCAGGCTCAAAGCCTGGATAAATCCAGCGATTCGGCGGAGAACTGATGGGAGATGTTCAGCAGCGCTTGCAGCTTGCACTCGAAACTGCGCAGATGGCAATTTGGGACTCCAGCATTATCGGCGGGCGCGTCACGGAAGGGACGGTCAACTGGTCGGCCGAGGGAGCCTCTTTTCTCGGGCTTGAGCGGCGTGCGCTGCGTCAGACGTTCGAACAATTCCTCAGCTTCGTGCATCCGGACGACCGCGCAGGCCTGGTCGGGCACATGCAGGAGCGGGTCGACCAGTGCGGCGACTATGAACTCGAATATCGCGTCGTGCGCGGCGACGGCAGCGTGCGCTGGCTGTCGGCGCGTGCCCAGACCGTGTGCGACGAGCGCGGCGTGCCGGTGCGTACCTTGGGCATCATCTGGGACACCACCGAACGCAAGCACCAGGAAATGCAGGTGTTCCGGCAAAAGGAACTGGCCGAGATAACGCTCAGCTCAATCGGCGACGGCGTGATCACGACCGACGCGGCCGGCAAGACCCAGTTCCTGAACCGCATCGCCGAGCAGCTCACAGGATGGACCAGCGAGCAGGCGCGCGGCGCCGATATCGGCCAGGTGATGCGGCTGGCCGACGAAACGAGCGGCGCCGAGATCGAGAACGTGGCGCACCGGTGCCTGCGCGAGCATCAGGCGGTGAAGATGGCGGGCCACACCCAGATCGTCACCCGCGAGGGACGCAGGATCGCGGTGGAAGATTCGGCCGCGCCGATCTGGTCCAAGGAGGGCGAGGTGCTGGGTGTGGTGGCGGTGTTTCGCGACGTGAGCCACGAGCGCAAGCTTACGCATCAGCTGAGCTGGCATGCCGCGCACGATACGCTCACCGGCCTGATCAACCGGCGCGAATTCGAACAGGCGGTCGGCGCCGCGCTCGCCTCGGCCAAGAGCGAAGGCCATTGCCACGCGCTGCTGTTCATGGATCTTGACCGCTTCAAGATCATCAACGACACCTGCGGCCACGGGGCCGGCGACGTGTTGTTGCAGCTGCTGGCGAAAATGCTGCTGACCCACATGCGCGAGAGCGATATCCTGGCGCGCCTCGGCGGCGACGAACTCGGCGTGCTGTTGTCCTCCTGCCCGCTGCCGCGCGCACTCCAGATCGCGAACGAAATCCGGCAGGCGATCAAGGAATTCCATTTTGTGTGGGACAACCGCAGCTTCGAGCTGGGCGTGTCGGTCGGCCTGGTGCAGATCGACCGCGACAGCAAGTCCGTGACCGAGCTGCTGATCGCGGCCGACCAGGCCTGCTACCTGGCCAAGGAGCAGGGCCGCAACCGGGTGCACGTGTACAGCGACTCGGACGTCGCGCTGGCGCGCCGCCACGGCGAAATGCTGTGGGTGACGCGCCTGAACGAAGCCTTCGCGCTCGACCGCTTCCGCCTGTTCGCGCAACCGATCGTCGGCCTGCGCGATGGCGCCAAGGTGCACGAGGAAGTACTGCTGCGCATTGCCAGCGGCGCGGACGGCCTGATCCTGCCGGGCGCCTTCATTCCGGCGGCCGAACGCTACGACCTCATGACGCCGATCGACCGCTGGGTGATCCGGCACGTGTGCCGCTACATGCATGGCGAACACGAGGAAATGCTGCGGCTCGAGGCCGCGGGCCAGCTGGCGCCGGCGCCGCCCGAGTTCTATTCGATCAACCTGTCCGGCATTTCCCTGAACGACGACGCCATGCTCGGCCATATCAAGGAGCAGTTCGACGAATACCAGATCGAGCCGGCCAGGATCTGCTTCGAGATCACCGAGACGGCGATCATCAGCAACATGGGGAAGGCGCAGGTGTTCATGGGCAGGCTGCGCGAACTGGGCTGCCGCTTCTCGCTCGACGATTTCGGCAGCGGCCTGTCCTCGTTTGCCTACCTGCGCTCGCTGCCGGTCGATTACCTGAAGATCGACGGCGTCTTCATCCGCGACATCGCCAGCAACGACATCCACCGCGCCATGGTCAAGGCCATCAACGAGGTCGGCCACGTCATGGGCCTGCAGACCGTGGCCGAATATGTCGAGGACGAGCAGACCCTCGATATCGTACGCGAGATCGGGATCGATTTCGCGCAAGGGTATGCGGTCGGCAAGCTGCACGCACTGAGTCGCGCCTGAAGCTTGCCACGGCCGCAGCGCCGGCATTAATTGACTTGCGTCAATAAACGCAAATTAAGCAGAAACAGGATACGCCCGCCAGTTCCTCATGTGGCAGGCTGGCTTGCCGCCGTCGCGCGGCGAAAACAACAACAAACCCCGGCATCAGATCTCCCGGCGCGGCGCACAAGGAGGCGTGCCGGCAATCAAACTGAGGAGACGGCAATGGGTGCAATCAGTTTCAGGCGTGCGATCGCGTGCATGGCAATACTGTTCCTTGGCTCCGCCAATGGCGCGGAACCAATCGAGATTCGCGTTGGCATCGTCAACGCCAGCAGCGACGTCGGGTTTTTCATTGCGGACACAAGAGGCTATTTCCGGGATGAGGGACTGAGCGTGAGCTTCACCCAGTTCGACTCGGCGGCCAAGATGGTGGTGCCGCTCAGCGCCGGCCACCTGGACGTGGGCGGCGGATCGCCTTCTGTCGGCCTGTACAACGGCCTGGCGCGCGGCTTCGTCATCAAGATCGTCGCCGACAAGGGATCGACCCCGCCCGGACACGGCTTCCAGCCGCTGCTGGTACGCAAGGACCTGGTCGACAGCGGCAGGTACAAGCAGCTCAAGGACCTCAAGGGCATGAAGATCGCAGGCAGTGCGCCGGGAAGCGCGTCCACCTCCACCTTCAACGAGATCCTGAAGAAGGCCGGGCTCGGCGCGTCCGACGTCGAGCGCGTCCACATGGGTTTCCCGCAGCATGTGCTGGCCTTGCAAAACAAGGCCATCGATGCCGCGCTCACCACCGAGCCGTCCGCCACCCGCGCCGTGCAAAGCGGTGCGGCGGTCAAGGTCATCGGCGACGACGAGGTCTATCCGAACCACCAGCTGGCCGTGGTGCTGTACTCGGGCGAGTTCGCCAAGTCCAAACCGGAGGCGGCGCAACGCTTCATGCGCGCCTACCTGCGCGGGGTGCGCGACTACAACGATGTGCTGCGCGGCGGGCGCATCGCCGGTCCGGGCGGCGATGCGGTGATCGCCATCCTCACGGCCCACACCGGGATCAAGGATGCGGCCGTCTACCGCGCCATCACCTCGCACGGCTCCAATCCGGACGGCAGGGTCAATGAGGCGAGCCTGCGCAAGGACCTGCAGTTTTTCAAGGATGAGGGACTAATCCAGGGCAACGTCAATGTCGAACAGGCGCTCGACAATTCCTTTGTCGACGCCGCCTTGCGCACGCTCGGCCCGTATCGCCGCCCCGCGCCGGCCCAGTAAGCATCAGGCCCGACGCCGGCACAGCATGGCGCCCGCCGCCAGGCCGATGCCAAACGACAGGTACACCGCCGCCAGCGCCGGCGTGGACAGGCGCTTTTCGAAGCCGGGGTGGAGCCGCTGCGGGGTCAGCTGGTAGTCGGTGAAACAGGCGACGGCGGTGGCCGCCGTCGCGGCCTCGAGCGTCAGGGCAGCCTGCTTCTTGTCGAGCAGGCGGCCGAAAAACCGTTCGAACAACACCGCCCAGAAGGTCGCGCTGGCATGATGGATCAGATAGCCTGGCAAGGTGTAGCGCAGCGAGGCGTCGTCGTGGCGGGCGGCCCGGTCGCCCCAGATCCAGTGGCTGATGGCGTTGACCGGGGCAGCCATGCTGTCGCTGCTGTTTTTACCCAGCAAGGCCAGCGCCAGCGTGGAGGTGAGGCTGGCGACGGCGCCGCCCACCAGGCCGCGTTGCAGGGACGTTTTCCAGTTTTCCATGGCGCGTTCGCCTTTCGCAAAGAGTGGACTTGGCATCGTGGTAACCTGTCTGCCTGACGTGAGTGAGGAGCACCATGCGCATCTTGCTGACAGGAGCAAGCGGTTTCATCGGACGCCATCTGCTGGGCGCCCTGCTTGCTGAGGGTCATCATGTCGTCTGCGCCGAACGCACGCCCAAGACCAGCACCGAAGCGCGCCTCTCCTTCATCCAGGCCGACTTCGCCAAGGATACCGACAAATCCGTTTGGCGGGCGCGCCTGGCGGGCGTGGACATGGTCATCAATACGGTGGGCATCTTCCGCGAAACGGCGCACCAGAAATTCGACGCCTTGCATACGCTGGCGCCGGGCGCCCTGTTTGCGGCCTGCGCCGAAGCGGACGTACGGCTGGTGATCCAGTTTTCCGCCCTCGGCGCCGACGACGACGCCAGCACGCCTTACCACCTGAGCAAAAAAGCGGCCGACGATTACCTCGCCAGCCTGCCGCTGCGCTCCTTCATCGTGCAACCGTCGCTGGTGTATGGCAAGGACGGCGCCAGCGCGCGCGCGTTCAAGGCGCTCGCCAGCATGCCTTTCTGCATCCGCTTCGGCAGCGCGCCGCAGCTGGTGCAGCCGATCCATGTGGACGATCTGGTGGGCGCCATCATCGGCCTGATCAAGCACCCGCCGCCGGTGCCGCCCTCTGGCCAGACGGCGCAGCGCGTCGCGCTGGTCGGTCCGGCGCCCCTGCCGTTCATCACCTACCTGGCCGCACTGCGCGGTGCGATGGGAATGGGCGCGCCGCGCGTGCTGCGCCTGCCGACAGGATTGTCCTATCTGCTGGCAAAAATCGGGCGTTTCCTGCCCGGCGCCATGCTCGACGAAGACGCCCTGCGCATGCTGGACCGGGGCAACAGCGCCGATCCGTTCATGACGGCGCGCCTGCTCGGGCGCATGCCGCGCCCGGTGGCCGACTTCATCACCGATCCGGCGGCCGAGCGGACCCAGGCCAAGCTGGCCTGGCTGCTGCCGCCGCTGCGTGCGGGCATCGCGCTGGTTTGGATCGCCACGGCCATCGTTTCCTTCGGACTGTATCCGGTCGAGGACAGCTTCCGCTTGCTCGAACGCACCGGCATCCCGGCGCAATACCGGCCGCTGATGCTCTACGGCGCCGCCGGGTTCGACCTGGCGCTCGGCCTCGGCATCCTGTTCCTGGCGCGCCGCCGCTGGCTATGGCTGGCGCAGATCGCGCTGATCGGCTTTTACAGCGTGATCATCGCGTGGCGCCTGCCCGAATTCCTGCTGCACCCCTACGGAGCGCTGACCAAGAACCTGCCGCTGCTCGCCGCGCTGTGGCTGCTCTATGAACTCGAGGAAAAGTAAGTGGAATACCTGATCGTCAAGTGGCTGCACATCATGTCGTCGACCTTGCTGTTCGGCACCGGCATCGGCTCGGCGTTCTACATGCTGTTCACCAGCCTGAGCCGGGACGTGCGCGCGATCGCGGTGGTGAGCCGCTACGTGGTGCTCGCCGACTGGCTGTTTACCGCGACCACCGTGGTGATCCAGCCGCTGACCGGGTTCTATCTCATGTACCTGGCCGGCATGGCCTGGCATACGCGCTGGATCGCCTGGTCCATCGTGCTCTACCTTGTTGCCGGCGCCTGCTGGCTGCCCGTGCTCTGGCTGCAGCTGCGCATGCGCGACATGGCCGAGCTGGCGGTGCGCGAAGCCGGCGCCCTGCCCGCGCAATACTGGCGTTTCCTGCGCAGTTGGGTGCTGCTCGGCATACCTGCCTTCCTCGCGCTGGTGGTGGTGTTCTACCTGATGGTCGCCAAGCCCGTGTAGTGCCCGATTGAGGTTGCCGAAAACTGGCTTGGCCGGCGTGTGGTAGCGAACAGATAATCGTCTGTGCGCGGCGCAGAATGGTCTCAATCGCCAATCAGGAGCATGACCATGAACCGCCAGCCACTCAACCGCATATTGTTCCTCGCAAGCATGTGTGTCGCAACGACCGCATTCGCAGGCTCGGAAATCATCAAATGCATCGACGCTGCGGAGCATGTCACCCTCACCGATCAAGCATGCGACAGCGCCAGCGTTGCGGCGCCCCTGGAAGCGATGGGCAGCGAGACGGCCATGGCTGACGAGGCGCCCGGGCCGGTCATTGCACCCAAGACAGGAACGCTCGAGCGCGTGGTTGTCGCCCGCTCCGCACTGCCGCATGCGCAGCGCGCGGCGAAGGGGCCGGTTGCGCGCAGCAGCCTGGCGCTCGATGTGGCGATGCTGAAAGTTGCCAGACTCAACCTGCAGGTATCGGATCACGCGGCTGCGGCGATGCGTCAGCAGCGGCTCGCCCGCCTCGACTAGGCGACCGGTGACGCAACAGTCGTCTCCATCATTCCAATTTCATATTCCAGTTCGATAGCCGGGCGGGAGAGCACGGCTCTTTAAGCCCCACGTGTTTGTGCGCGGCGGCCATCGGTGCCGCCCACTCCCTCCATCCCCCTCCCGCTCGTATGAACGCGGATTCGCTTGCCCGCAGAACTCCTGTTCATAGTCCATATTATGAAATTGTTTATGGTCGCCACCGTCTTGTATTGGGAATTGATTAGTGACAAGATAAACCCGTATCGAGCATAGGGACATGCCACATTGTGGACGTTTTGTGAAAAGAATCCCGTGCACCAAATTAGCGGAAAAATCGAATACACGGCGGTAGTGGCCACTGCTTTTCCAGTCATTTCCTGTAACAGACGAACACCTGTTACCTGCAGTTCCATGCCGCGCCAGGACGAGTAATTCTTTCAAAAAGACAAGTAACCGCGTGCCTCACCGGTGCCGAGTTGCTGGAACCAACCTGAGGGAGATGGTAATGGGTGCAATGAATTTCGCGCGGGGCGCCGCGGCGTGCCTGGCATTGGTGTTCCTTGGCTCTGCAGCGGCTGCGGAACCGAAGGCAGTCCGGGTCGGCATCGTCAATGCGAGCAGCGACGTCGGTTTCTTCATCGCCGACCAACGCGGCTATTTCCGGGATGAAGGGCTGGCCGTCAGCTTCACCCAGTTCGACTCCGCCGCCAAGATGGTGGTGCCGCTCAGCGCCGGCCAGCTCGACGTGGGCGGCGGTTCTCCTTCGGCCGGCCTTTACAACGGCCTGGCGCGTGGATTTGTCATCAAGATCGTGGCCGACAAGGGATCGACCCCGCCCGGACACGGCTACCAGCCGCTGCTGGTGCGCAAGGACCTGGTCGACAGTGGCCGTTACAAGCAGCTCAAGGACATCAAGGGGATGAAGATCGCCGGCAGCGCCGCCGGCAGCGCCTCGACCTCCACCTTCAACGAGATACTGAAAAAGGCGGGCCTCAATGTCACCGACGTCGAGCGCGTCCACATGGGATTCCCGCAGCATGTGCTGGCCCTGCAAAACAAGGCCATCGATGCCGCGCTCACCACCGAGCCGTCCGCCACCCGCGCGGTGCAAAGCGGGGCGGCTGTCAGGGTCATCGGCGACGACGAGGCCTACCCGAATCACCAGCTGGCAGTGGTGCTGTACTCGGGCGAGTTCGCCAGGACACAAGCCGAGACCGCGCAACGCTTCATGCGAGCCTACCTGCGCGGGGTGCGCGACTACAACGACGTGCTGCGCGACGGGCATATCGCCGGCCCCGGCGCCGACGCGGTGATCGCCATCCTGACCAGCCACACCTCGATCAAGGATCCGGCCATCTACCGCGCCATCACCTCGCACGGCTCCAATCCGGACGGCAGGGTCAACGAGGCAAGCCTGCGCAAGGACCTGCAGTTTTTCAAGGACGAGGGGCTGATCAAGGGTAGCGTCAACGTCGACCAGGCCTTGGACCATTCGTTTGTCGATGCCGCGGTGCGCACCCTTGGTCCCTATCGCCATAACGGGGGCGCCAAATGAGTCGCCTGCAGGCAGTACCACAGGATGCCGGCGCCGGCCAGCCGAAGATCCGGATCCAGGACTTGCGCAAGAGCTTCGAGACCGGAGGGAAAAAGCCCTTCGTCGCGCTCGACGGCTTGTCGCTCGACATCCCGGACGGTTGCTTCTTCATGATCGTCGGCCCCAGCGGCTGCGGCAAGACCACCTTGCTGCGCATCCTGGGCAAGATCGAAACGCCGACCAGCGGGAGCGTCGAGATCGCGCGCGCCGGCTCCGACAAGCCGGAAAACTCGATGATCTTCCAGGGCGATTCGCTGTTCCCCTGGATGACCGTGTGGGACAACGCGGCCTACGGGCTGACCATGCGCCGCAAACCGATCGGCGAGATCAAGGACGTGGTGGGCCATTACCTTGCGCGCACCGGTTTGTCGCGCTTCGCGAACGCGTATCCGCACCAGTTGTCGGGCGGCATGCGCCAGCGTGTCTCGATCGCGCGCGGCTTCGCCAACGACCCGGAAATCCTCCTGATGGACGAGCCGTTCTCCGCGCTCGACGAGCAGAACAAATTGTTGCTGCAGGAGGAACTGCTGCGGATCTGGGAAGAGACCCGCAAGACGGTGTTGTTCATCACGCACAGCGTGGACGAGGCGGTCACGCTGGGCGACCGCATCCTCGTCATGAGCGCGCATCCTGGCCGCGCCAAGCTGATGGTCGACGTTCCGTTCGAGCGTCCGCGCAATGTGTTCGAGCTGCGCGCGCGCAAGGACTACGGAGAACTGGTGCATGACATCTGGGGCGTGCTGCGCGACGAAGTGCAGAACGCGCGGGCACAGGACGAAGGGAGCGTAAAGCCATGACAACGACAACAATCAGCAAGACGCGCCCTGCAAAGGCCCAGCTTTCCCAGCGCGCAGCCAAGAATCGCGACCGCCTGATCAGCATCGCGTCGCCGATCGTGCTGATCGTGCTGTGGGAGCTGTGCGTGCGCGTCGGCATGCTCGATCCGCGCTACTTTCCCGCACCCTCGGTGATATTCGTCACCTTCGTCGGCGTCGTCGAATCGGGAGTGCTGTGGACCAACACCGCCTCGACCCTGGTGCGGCTGTTCTGGGGCACCCTGCTCGGCGGCGTTCCGGCACTGCTGCTCGGCGTGGCCATGGGGCTGTACCGTCCGGTGCGCGCCCTGCTCGATCCGCTGGTGGCGGCCACCTACCCGATTCCCAAGAGCGCCATTTTTCCGCTGATCCTGCTCATTTTCGGACTCGGCGAAGCGTCCAAGATCGTGCTGGTCGCGATCGGCGTGTTCTATCCGGTCCTGATCAACTCGGCCGCCGGCGTGATGGAAATCAGCAAGGTTCACCTCGACGTCGGACGCAATTACCAGGCCGACCGCTGGCAGGTGTTCCGCACCATTGCCCTGCCCGGCGCAATGCCGCTCATCATGACAGGAATCAAGCTTGGCATCGGCCTTGGCCTGATCCTCATCACGATCGCAGAGATGGTCGGGGCCAAGAGCGGCCTTGGCTACATGATCTGGAATGCCTGGGAGATCCTGTCGGTCGAGGTGATGTACGTTGGCCTGATCGTCATTGCATTGCTCGGATTTCTCTTCTCGCTGGCGCTGACGGAGATCGAGCGCTGGCTGCTGCCCTGGAAGGCAAGCAATTAACAACACCTTTAGCTTTCGTGCCGATGGCGGCACTCGATTTAACTTGGAGAAAACCGATGAATAAACCGTTGAACAAGAACGAGGCGAGCAACGTGGCGGACGCCGCCGTCAAGAAATTCAAGATGCCGTACGAGGACCTGCGCGAGTGGATCGCCGAAGCCGAGAAACTCGGTGAGGTGGAGGTGGTGAAAGGCGCTTCCTGGCAAAAGGAAATCGGCATGGCCGCCGACCTGGCCATGCACTCCGACACCGCCCCGTGCGTCATCTTCGATGAAGTGCCCGGTTGCGAAAAGGGGCATAGGGTGCTGGTGAACTTCTTCGGCGGCAAGCGCAAGAACATGACCCTGGGATTTCCGACCGATTACAGCAAGCTCGAACTGAGCCAGGCCTTCCTCGATCACCACCTGCGCGACATGAAGCCGATCCCGCACGAAACGGTCGAGACCGGCCCGATCTTCGAGAACATCCTGATGGGCGACGACATCGACATCACGAAATTTCCGACCCCGCTCTGGCACGCCCACGACGGCGGCCGCTACATCGGCACCGGCAGCTACGACATCACCATGGATCCGGACGAAAAATGGATCAACACCGGCACCTACCGCGTGATGATCCATGACAAGACCAACGTCGGCCTCTACATTTCGCCAGGCAAGCACGGCCGCATCCACCGCGACAAGTACGAGGCACGCGGCGAGCCGATGCCGGTCGCCATCGTCGTCGGCGGCGATCCGATGTCATTCCTGATGGCCTGCAGCGAAGTGCCGTACGGCGTGTGCGAATTCGACATGGTCGGCGCGCTGCGCGGCAAGCCTTACCAGGTGGTGCGCGGCAAAGTGACGGGGCTGCCGATCCCGGCCAATGCCGAGCTGGTCATCGAAGGCTACGTGATGCCGACGGGCAAGCGCAAGGAAGGCCCGTTCGGCGAGTGGACCGGCTACTATGCGAGCGACGTGCGCGAAGAGCCGATACTCGAGATCAAGGCGATCTACCACCGCAACAACCCGATCATCCTCGGTTGCCCTCCGCTGTGCCCGCCCGACGAGATGGCCCGCTACCGCGCCGTCATGCGCTCGGCCCTGCTGCGCGAGGAAATCGAAAAAGCCGGCGTGCCCGACATCACGGCCGCCTGGGCGCACGAGGTCGGTGGCGCACGCATGCTGCTCGCGGTGGCGATCAACCAGCGCTATCCGGGTCACGTCAAGCAGGCCGGGCACATCGCCAGCCAGTGCCACGTGGGCGCCTATGCAGGCAAGTACATCGTGGTGGTCGACGACGACGTGGACGTGTCCAACCTCGAGGAACTGATGTGGGCGCTGGTGACGCGCTCCGATCCGGCCAGCTCGATCGACATCATCACCGGCGCCTGGAGCACGCCGCTCGATCCGCGCCTTACCCCTGAAGAAAGGGAGAAGGGCAATTACACGAACTCGCGCGCAATCATCGACGCCTGCCGGCCATTCCACTGGAAGGATCGCTTCCCGCTGGTCAACAAAATGACGCCGGAGTACGACCGCGAGGCCCGCGAGAAGTTTGGCTACCTGCTGCGTTAAGACCGTTTTCGATACGGGGGCGCGGGGGGCGCGCCCGTATCACCCGCATGCCGGAACGTCCAACGCGGGCCGGGATGCGGTTTTTTTTACCCGAGGTTGCTGTTGCTGCACAGAAGTTTTCACCATTAAAATAAGATTCTCCGAGGAGACAAAAATGAACAAACGATTCGGCCTTTCCATTTCCATGGCGCGCCGGCTGGCTTGGGCCGCCATCATCTGCCTGGGCCTTTCACAGCCGGCCCTGGCGCAAACCAAGATCCGCGTGGCCGCCACCATTTCCACCGACTTGTCCGCCGCCGCCCTCAGCCTTGCCCTGAAAAACGGCGATTTCAAGAAGGCCGGGCTCGACGTGGAGCTGAAATCGTTCGTCCAGTCGAATCAAAAATACGACGCCTTCAAGGGCGGCGCGGTCGATATCGACATCAACATGGGCGCCATCAATGCCGGCCAGCTCT
>JBAQKU010000404.1:0-13464 GCA_049301315.1 Telluria sp. | reverse complement strand
GTGCTGGCGATGGCCAGCAAGGGCGAGCTGGCCTGGCCCTGGCGCTCGAGCTGGGCCATGATCGCCACCGGGTCGAGCGCCAGCGTGCCGGAGGCGATCTGCTGCGCGAGCGGGGCCGCGCGCGCCATCAGCTGGTTGAAGATGACGGGCAGGGATGCCAGCGCGGGCAGCAGGAAGATGCAGCCGCGCGCCAGGCGTTTCAGGTAGATGTGGCCCGCGCCCGGAAACACCAGCGCGGAAAGAACTGCTGCAGTGACGGAACGGCTCATCTGATTCTTTCTTCGGTTGAAACCGCCCGCGAACGCGGTGCGGGCGCCAGCGGCGCCTGAAATTCCCCGATTCGAGGTTTGATATTGCGCAAGCGATGCTGGCCCCAACGCGGTAGATTGTCCCATGCACCTCGGAAATATTTGAGCAGGTGCGGCGCCGGGCAGGGCAAGGCACGTCAGCCATCATACCTGAGATGCGAGTGCTGGTCGCTTATCGAACGAGGAGGAAATCACATGGACATTCTCGCCGTCGTCACGATGTCAAGCCTGAGCTTGTGCCTTTGCCTGCACAGATGGGCGGGCGCGCCGCCGCGTTTCGGCAAAGCGAGGTCCGGCGCCGGCCAGTACTGAGCCATGCTGGGCAAACTGCGCATCGGGCCCAAGCTGCTGCTCGCCCCGGGGGTGGTGCTGCTGTTGCTGATCGTCTTGTCGGCGGGCGCCTACTATGCCATGGTCAGGCAAAACAGCTCGCTCGAAGTGATCGTGCAGGAGCGCGCGCTCCACATCAAGAGCGCGGGCGCGCTGGTGATCGGCGCGCAGCGCGCGCACACTGAAATCTACCAGCTGCTGGCCTGGATCAGGGCCAGTTTCTCGCAACAGCGGCTCGCTGCGATGGTGCGCAGCATCGAACGGCGCCACAGCGCCATCGACCTCCAGTTCGCCGCCCTGCTCGGGCGCACCAAGGCCGGCAGCGCCGAACGGCGCCTGGTGCTGCAGGCCGAGGCCGCGCACGATAGCTATGCGCTGGCGGTCGGCGAGGTGATCGAGCTGGCCCAGGTCGACCAGTCGATCAGCGCGAACGCGATGCAGAAAGCCGAACGCGCGTTCGACGTGATGGCACTGCGCCTGGCGCAACTGTCCGCACTCGAACAGGAACTGAGCGAGCGCGCCGCGCGCGATGCGGCGGCCGATTTCGATACGATCTCGACCATCATGCCGGTCGTGCTCGCCGTCTCGGTCGTGCTCTCGCTGCTGATCACGATGGCGGTGCGGCGTGCGCTGCTGCGCGAAGTGCACGAGATCGGCGCGGCCGCACGCGACCTGGCCAGCGGCAACCTGACGGTCAAGGACCGCGAGTACGGCAAGGACGAAATCGCCGAGGCATCGCGCGCGCTCGATGCCAGCATCCGCAAGCTCAACGCCACGCTCAGGAGCATCTTCGAGTCGGCGCGCTCGATCGACAGCGCCTCGCGCGAGATGGCCGAGGACAACGCCGACCTGTCGAGCCGCACCGAAGCGCAGGCCAGTTCGCTCGAACGGACCGCGTCGTCGATGCAGGAACTGACCGCGACGGTGAGCCTGAGCGCGACCCGCGCGCGCGTCGCCAACCGGCTGGTGGCAAGCGCCGCCTCGTTTGCCGTCAAGGGCGCCAGCGTGGTCGAGCGGCTGGTGCTGACGATGGCCTCGATCAAGGGCAGCTCGCGCAAGGTGGCCGATATTGCCGGCGTGATCGACCATATCGCCTGCCGCTCCAGCACGCTGGCGCAGAACGCCGCGCTCGAAGCGGCGCGCGCCGGCGAACACGGACGCGGGTTCGCGGCCCTGGTCGAGGAAGTGCGCACGCTGGCGCAGCGCTCGGCCGCGGCGGCGCTCGACATCAAGGAACTGGTCGTGCAATCGGAAGCCGAGATCGAAGGCGGCAGCGCCTCGGTGGCCGAGGCCGGCGAGCGCATGGCCGATATCGTCAACTCGGTGCAGCAGGTGGGCGAGATGATGCACCGCATCAGCCAGGCCAGCACCGAGCAGGCCGACGGCATGTGCGAGGTGAACCAGGCGATCGTGCAGCTCGACCAGATGACGCAGCAGAACCTGGCGCTGGTCGAAGAAGCCGCGCAAGCGGCGGCCGGCTTGCAGATGCAGGCGCTCAGCCTGTCGCGCGCGGTGGCCAGCTTCAAGCTCGACGAAGGCGTGCTGCCGGTGCGGGTGGTGCCGGTGGGGCTGGGCCGCAAGAACCGCAGCCGGCCGCATCTGCGGCTGGCCTCGAAGCGAGGATGAGACAGGGCGAAACCGGGGTCAGAGGGTAATGCCGCTAAGTTAAGCCTTCCACCACGTCGTTTCCGCCATTGGCGAAACCGACTTCCCGCGAAAGCGGGAACCCAATATAGCCAGCATCGACGCGACGAAATGGGGTTCCCGCCTGCGCGGGAACGACGTCGGTGGCCTTAACTTAGCGGCATTAGGGTCAGAGGGTAATTTCGTCATGCAGCCGACGAAAAAAACGCTGACCCCGGCTTCGCTTTTCCCGCGCTGCCTACTCGTAGTCGCTGACCGGGGCGCAGCCGCAGAACAGGTTGCGGTCGCCGTAGGCGTTGTCGGCGCGGCCCACCGGCGGCCAGTACTTCTGCTTGCGCAGCGAGGCCACCGGGAAGGCCGCCACTTCGCGGCTGTACTTGTGCTCCCACACGTCGGCCGTGACCACTTCGGCAGTGTGCGGCGCTCCCTTGAGCGGGTTGTCCATGCGGTCATACTCGCCGCGCTCGACCTTGACGATCTCGGCATGGATCGCGATCATCGCGTCGATGAAGCGGTCCATCTCGGCCTTCGATTCGCTCTCGGTCGGCTCGATCATCAAGGTGCCCGGTACCGGGAAGCTCATGGTCGGCGCGTGGAACCCGAAGTCCATCAGGCGCTTGGCCACGTCTTCGTTGCTGATGCCGGTCGCGTCGGTGAGCGGACGCAAATCGAGAATGCACTCGTGCGCCACCAGCCCGTCGTGCCCGCTATACAGGACCGGGTAGTGCGGCGCCAGCCGGCGTGCGATGTAGTTGGCAGCCAGAATCGCGGTCTCGGTGGCGGCGGTCAGCCCGGCGCCGCCCATCATGGCGATGTACATCCACGAAATCGGCAAGATGCTGGCCGAGCCGTACGGCGCGGCGCTGACCGCGCCAATGCCGGCTTCATCGCGCAGGTAGCCGCTCGAACGCTGGTTCGGCAGGAACTTGGCCAGATGCGCGCCAACCCCGATCGGGCCCACGCCAGGTCCGCCGCCGCCGTGCGGAATGCAGAACGTCTTGTGCAGGTTCAGGTGGCTGACGTCGCCGCCGAAACTGCCCGGCGCCGCCACGCCCACCAGCGCATTCATGTTGGCGCCGTCGATGTAGACCTGGCCGCCGTGCGCGTGGATGGTGTCGCACAGCTCCTGGATGCCTTCTTCGAACACGCCGTGGGTCGACGGGTAGGTCACCATCACGCAGGCCAGGTTCTTGCCGTGCTGCTCGGCCTTGGCCTTGAGGTCGGCCAGGTCGACGTTGCCGCGGGCGTCGCACGCGGTCACCACCACCTGCATGCCGACCATGTTGGCCGATGCCGGGTTGGTGCCGTGCGCCGAGGACGGAATCAGGCAGATGTTGCGGTGGCCTTCGCCGCGCGATTCATGGTACGCCTTGATGACCAGCAGGCCCGCGTATTCGCCCTGCGAGCCGGCGTTCGGCTGCAGCGAGATCGCGGCGTAGCCGGTCAGCGCGCACAGCATGTCTTCGAGCTGGCCGATCATCTCGCGGTAGCCCACCGTCTGCGCTTCCGGCGCGAACGGGTGGATGTTGGAAAACTCGGGCCAGGTCACCGGAATCATTTCGCTGGTCGCATTGAGCTTCATCGTGCACGAGCCGAGCGGAATCATGGTGCGGTCGAGCGCCAGGTCCTTGTCGGCCAGGCTGCGCAGGTAGCGCAGCATTTCGTGCTCGGCGTGGTAGCGGTTGAAGGTCGGGTGCGTCAGGTAGGCGCTGCTGCGCGCCAGCTGGGCCGGGTAGGCGCACTGCGCGCTCGCTTCGATCGCGTCGAAATCGGGCGCGGCCGCTGCACCGGTGCCCTGCGCGAAGACCGACCACAGCAGCGCGATGTCTTCGCGGGTGGTCGTTTCGTCGAGCGAGACGCCGATGTGCGAGGCGTCGATACGACGCAGGTTGACGCCGTTGTCGAGCGCGCCCGCGTGCAGCTGTTCGGCGCGTTCTGTCCTGATGGTGAGCGTGTCGAAATAGGTCTGGTTGACCAGTTCGTAGCCGAGCTGGCCCAGTCCGGCGGCCAGGATGCTGGCGAAACGGTGCACGCGCCGGGCGATCTGCGCCAGGCCCGCGGGGCCGTGGTAGACCGCGTACATCGAGGCCATCACGGCCAGCAGCACCTGCGCGGTGCAGATGTTGGAGGTCGCTTTTTCGCGCCGGATATGCTGCTCGCGCGTTTGCAGGGCCAGGCGGTAGGCCTTGTTGCCCTGCGCATCGATGGTCACGCCGACCAGGCGCCCGGCCATGCTGCGCTTGAATTCGTCGCGCGTGGCGAGGTAGCCTGCGTGCGGGCCGCCGAAACCGAGCGGCACGCCGAAGCGCTGGCTGTTGCCGACGACCACGTCGGCGCCCCATTCGCCCGGGGGCGTGAGCAGGGTCAGCGCCAGCAGGTCGGCCGCGGCAATCACCATTGCGCCGGCCGCGTGCAGTTTTTCGACGGCGGCGCGGTAGTCGCGCACCTCGCCGTTCACGCCCGGGTATTGCAGCAGCACGCCGAAGCATGGCTCGCCAAGCGAGGCGATATCGGCCGCGCCGATGGTGCGCACTTCAACCCCGATCGGCTTGGCGCGGGTGCGCACCACTTCGAGCGTTTGCGGCAGCACGTCGTCGGCCACGTAGAACACCTTGGAGGCCGACTTGCCGACGCGCTGGATCAGCGTCATCGCTTCGGCCGCAGCGGTGCCTTCGTCGAGCATCGAGGAATTGGCGATGCCCATCCCGGTCAGGTCGGTGATCATCTGCTGGAAGTTCAGGATCGCCTCGAGGCGGCCCTGCGAGATCTCCGGCTGGTACGGCGTGTAGGCGGTGTACCAGGCCGGGTTTTCGAACAGGTTGCGCAGGATGACGCCTGGCGTGTGGCTGTTGAAATAGCCCTGGCCGATCATCGACTTCATGACCTTGTTCTTGGCGGCGAGCGCCTTCAGCTTGCCCAGCGCGGCCTGTTCCGGCATCGGCTCGAAGAACTGGCCGAGCGGCAGGCGGCTGCGGTTGCGGATGTTGGCAGGAACGATCGCGTCGATCAGTGCGGCGCGCGATGCATAGCCGAGCGTCGCGAGCATGGCTGCCTGCTCGGAATCGGAAGGGCCGATGTGGCGCGCGATGAAAGCATCGCGTGCTTCAAGTTGGGTCAGGCTGGTGCGGGTCATGATAGAGGCCAAAAAAATGCTGGTCGCCGGGCAGGGGTGTCGGCAGCCGCGTGGGGAAGAAGTCAAGATTGAACTGGCGCCGGCGCGCAAACCGCGCACCGGCTGGCCGGGCAGCTTACTCTGCGGTCGCCTTGCCGTATTCGGCAGGGCTGAGCAGGCCGTTGATCGCGTTCGGGTCGCTTGGCTTGAGCTTGAACAGCCAGGCCCCGTAAGCGTCCGCGTTGATCGATTCGGGAGCGTCCGCGACCGCGTCGTTGACGGCCGTAACCTGGCCCGATACCGGTGCATAGATGTCGCTGGCCGCCTTGACCGATTCGACCACCGCCGCGTCGTCGCCGGCGGTGAAGGACTTGCCCACCTTCGGCAGTTCGACAAACACGATGTCGCCGAGCGCGTCCTGCGCATACTCGGTGATGCCGACGGTGAGCGTGCCGTCAAGTTCGGCGCGTACCCACTCGTGGGACTCGGTGTATTTCAGGTCGGCTGGGATGTTCATGTATGGCTCCAAAGAGTAAATGACGCGTGAAGTATAAGGTTATTTTTTTCGGCCCGCTGGCGTTCACGCAGCGAGGATTTTCCCGTTGCGCACGAACGGCAGCTTGACCACGCTGGCCGCCAGTTTCTTGTCGCGGATTTCAACCTGCACGGTCTCGCCGACGGCGACGTCGAGCGGTACCCGTGCCAGCGCAATGGCCTGCTGCATGGTCGGGCTGAAGGTGCCGCTGGTGATCTCGCCGAGGTTGCCGCCGGCGCTGATGACGCGCTGGTGCGCGCGCAGCACACCGCCTTTTTCGCGCAGGATCAGCCCCACGAACTGGGCTTTCTGGCCCATCGCCTGCAGGGCTGCCTTGCCGATGAAGTCGCGCTCGGATGCCAGGTCCACGGTCCATGCCAGGCCGGCGTCGAGCGGGTTCACGCTCTCGTCCATATCCTGGCCATACAGGTTCATGCCCGCTTCCAGGCGCAGCGTGTCGCGCGCGCCCAGCCCGGCTGGCTTGACGCCCGCTGCCAGCAGCGCGTTCCACAGCGGCTCGGCCTGGGTCGCCGGCAGGGCCAGTTCGAAGCCGTCTTCGCCGGTGTAACCGGTGCGCGCCACCATCACTTCCCCGTACGCGGTGTCTTGGACGATGACGGCATTGAACGGCTTGAGCGGTTCGGACGCCGCCTGCACGCCCGGCAGCACCTGCCACACCTTGGCGCGCGCGTTGGGCCCTTGGACGGCGATCAGCGCCATCGGGTCGGCGCCGTCGCGGCGCGCGGTGATGGTCAGGGCGCTGTTGGTGGCGCTGTTCTGCGCGCCGATCCAGGCGATGTCCTTCTCGGCGGTGCCGGCGTTGACGACCAGGCGAAACCAGTTTTCGTTGAAAAAGTAGACGATCAGGTCGTCGATCACGAAACCTTGAGGGTTGAGCATGCACGAGTACAGGGCCTTGCCCGCCACCTGCAGCTTGTCGACGTTATTGGCCAGCAGCTTGCGCAGGAAAGGGCGCACATTGGCGCCTTCGAGATCGACCACGCACATGTGCGAGACGTCGAACATGCCGACATCGGTGCGCACCGCGTGATGTTCCTCGATTTGCGAGCCGTAGTTGACAGGCATGTCCCAGCCGCCGAAATCGACCATCTTGGCGCCGGCGGCGCGGTGTGCGGAATTGAGCGGGGTCGCTTTAAGCGTCATGGAATCCTCAAGGCATGGTGAAAAGAAGGTGTGCGAAACCGGCACGGCCAATACGGCCCTGTGCGGTGATCGCGCCCCTCTGTCCTCGATACCTGAGAGATAACGGGAGAATACTCCCGCACGCCCCTTCGGTGGGCCGCCGGCGTCTGCCGCGGCCGCTCTCCAGAGTTGAGCCAGTCGCGCGTGCGCTACTGACCCCTGACCGGTCCTTTTGCCTGAGAGTTTTTGGGTGATGCCCCTTCGGCGGCAGCGCAAGGCTGCCCTCTCCCGATCAAGAGTGCAGAGGATATGCCAGCATGGTCCCAAAGTCAACCTTTTCAGTGCCGGCGAGCACCGCTGCGCGCCCCAGAAAAGAGCACTGGTAAGGTAACGCAGAGGCGGTAGCGCAGGGGCGCGCACGAATGAGGCGCGGCTCAAGCTTTCTCGATCGCTATTTGTTAAACTGGTGCATCCACCGTGCGGGCCGACCATCATGAGCGAAGAACAAGCCAAGAGAGAGACCGATGCCTATTTCACGCTGTCGGGCGACGTGAACAGCGACATGGTGCACCGCGTGTTCGAAGCGGTGTCCGAGATGACCGAGCGCGATGTCGACACCGCGCATATTCTGCTGCAGTCGAACGGCGGCTATGTGAGCGACGGGCTGTGCCTGTACAACTTCATGGCCAACGCCCCGATCAATTTCGTGATGTACAACGCCGGGGCGGTGGCCTCGATCGCCGTGATCCTGTTTTTGTCGGGCTGCCGGCGTTATGCGAGCGAGACGGCGCGCTTCATGGTCCACAAGTCGCACGCGACGGCCTCGCCCGGCGCCCGGCCGGACGCGCTCAACATCATTGTCGAAGGCCTGCGCGCGGACGATGCGCGCACCGAAGCGATCTTGCGCAAGCATGTCGAGCTCACTCCCGAGCAGTGGGCGATCCACCAGTACTCCGACCTGCACCTGACAGCGCGCGACGCCAAGACGACCGGCCTGATCACCGATGTGGCCGACTTCGCTTCGCCCAAGGGCGCGCACCTGCGTAACATCTGAGGGTCCGGCGGCAGGCACGGCATTTCTCCATGCAGCAAAGAAAAGAGCCTGTCAACGGCGCCGCCGTTGCAGACTCTTCCTGTTGTTCCTGTCTGGTCGCTGTCAGCGGCGGCGCCCGGAACCCGGCATCGCCCAGCGCACGACCGGCTGTTTAGCGCTTGTCGTCGTTCTTGTGGCTTTGGCGGCCAGCTTCTGCGTGTTGCTCAGGGGTGCCGCCGCGCGTGCCCGATTGCTTGCTGTCCGAACCGGACTGACGGTTCGCGCCGCTGTCCTTGTCGTCGTTCTTGTGGCTCTGGCGGCCTGCATCGACGTGTTGCTCGTGCGTGCCACCCGGGTTGCCCGAGCGCGAGCCGGACTGCTTGTTGGAGCTGGAGCTATCACTTTGCTTGTTGCCCTGACCGCTTTTTTGATTCGAGTTCATGTTCATTCCTTTACAGAGTTCGAAAATGTCGTGCTCGCCGGTTGCACTCAGAAAATGTTTTCTGGCTGCGTTTCCGGAGACACAATCATGCAAGCGGTACTGTTGAATCACTATCGGATGAGTACCCGAACCGGTGTAGGATAAACTCCTACAAGATTGCAATAAGGTTCTCTCGGCGCGCCTGGAATGCTTCCTGTTCGCCAGCGCTTCAGGCGAAATCTTTGCGCACCGTCAACATAAAAGACCCGGCTGGGCAGGCATCAACCCCGGCGCGCCGCGTTTTTTGTGGCGAATCGGCATGAACGGCAAAAAAACCGCCGGAAGTTTCTATATGGATATTGCCTTGCGGCAATAATCTGCCAAAATGGTGTTATGTTGCATTGAGGCATCATTTACAGGCGGTCCACGGCATGGCTTCGATTTCCCACCCCGGCATCCCGGCAAGCGCTGCGACGCACAGCGTGCCGCCGCATGCGCTGCTGGAAAGCCTGGTCCCGATCGTCAGCACATATACGGGCGAGCAGTTGATCGCGGTCGGCAACCGCATCGTCGCGGCGCTGCTCGATTCGTCCGACATGACTGCCACCCAGGCGCAGGTGGTGTATCAGCGCGTCAAGGCGGGCAAGCTGCTCAAGACCAACAGCTTCGCCTTCGTGCGGCTGGTATCGAAGGCTTTCGAGCAGGCCTTGCACAAGGAAATCGATGCCCTGTTGCCGGCCGCCGCTGCGCGCCGCCCCAGCGCGGCGGCGACACTGGAGCTGGTGCCGTTTGAAGAAATGGACAGCCGCGTCGCGTTCGACGCCGTCAGCCGCCCGTTCGAGATGCAGTACGCGGACCAGATCGCCACGCTCAATGTGCGCCTGGGCTTCCTGCTTGGACGCGAGATCCTGCGCATCGGCCAGAACCCGTTCCGGCCCGAGCTGTTCCTGAGCGCCATCCACGCGGCCTGGCGCGAATTCGATCCCGACCCGCAATCGCACGCCCTGATCCCGCCCTTGCTGCGCCCGGCCGTGCTGTTCGATTTTGCCCCGATGTACGAGGCACTGAGCCTGGCGCTGATGCGCAAGGGCGTACTGCCCGGTTCGGTAGACAAACACAATATTCGCAAGACCGAGGGCGCCGCCGCCGCCAAGGCGACGCGTGCGCGCGAGCAGGCTGCGCTGTCGAAGCAGTTGCGCCAGTTCCTGGCCGGTGGCGCAAGCGAGGCCGCGCCCGCCCTCGATGTCCCGCTCATTCCCGACCTGCCTGAACTGCCAAAGGGAAACGGCGGCTGGCGGCCCAGCGGCGCCCACGGTTTCCCCGGCGCGCACCCGGGCCCGGCGGACGGCGCTCCGTATGCCGGCGCCGCGCCGGCTCCCTTGCTCGCCATGCTGGCCAAGCTTCAGGGGCGCGCACCGGAGCGGCGGGCCCACGCCGGACTGCGCGCCGATGCGTTCGACCTGCCGCGCCTGAAGCAAAGCATTCCCAAGGGCAGCCTCTCGCGTGGCGACGAAAGCACCATCGACCTGCTGTCGAAGATCTTCGACACGGTGTTCCAGGACCAGAATATTCCCCAGGAAATCCGCGACCTGATCCAGTTCCTGCAGATCCCGGTGCTCAAGGCCGCCTTGCTCGACAAGAACTTCTTCTTCGAGGAGGCGCATCCGGCACGCCGCATGATCGATTTGCTCTCGCGCATGGGGCTCGAGCAGCGCAAGGGCGCCGACGATCCGCTGTTCCAGGCCATGCAGCGCAGCGTGGACCGGGTCGGGCGCGATTTCGACGAGCAGCTGAGCGTCTTTTCCGAGGCCGTGGCCGAACTGGAGGAGACCCTCAAGGAGGATGAACATCTCGCCGCCAGCGTGATCGCGCAGCCGATCGCCGCCGCGCTCAAGCAGGAAAAGGTCACCGCGGCGACGCGCTCGGCCAGGGACGCGGTCGCGGTGCGGATCGGCAGGGGAGAGGTTGTTGCAATGTTGGAGACGTTCCTCGAGAACAAGTGGACCTCGGTACTCACCGTCGCCTACAGCGTGGAGGATGAAAAGCCGGGCGCGGTCGGCAATGCGACCAAGACCATGGACGAGCTGATCTGGAGCGTCAAGCCGAAGATCACCCGGGCCCAGCGCAAGGAACTGATCGCCAAGCTGCCGGGACTGCTGACCACGCTCAACAAATGGCTCGACGTCATCAAGTGGCAGGACGCCGAGCGCCTCCAGTTCTTTGCCGAGCTGGCCGAATGCCATGCATCGATCGTGCGCGCCCCGCTCGATCTGTCGCCCGAGCGCCAGCTTGAAATCGCCGTCGAGGTCGCGCAGCAGGACGCAGTGCGCCGCATCGAGAAGGAAAACGCGGCGCTCGAGCGGGCCGAGCCCGAGGTCGACGAGGCCGTCATCGAGGTCGATGCCCTGGAGCGCGGCATGTGGCTCGCCCTCACCGATCCGGACGCGAGCGTACGCAAGGTCAAGCTTGCCTGGATCAGTCCGCTTCGCACCTTGTTCATCTTTTCCACCGGCACGCGCCAGGAAGCGTTCTCGATTTCCTCGGAAAAACTGGCCGAGGCCTACCGCGAAGACCGGGTGCGCGTGCTTACGGCCCAGGGGGTGGTCGGGCGCGCACTGTCGGAGGCGATGGGGCAGGCCGTCAACGATCCAGCCATCGCGCAACAGCTGCCCGCTTGCGCCTGACGTTTCGCGAAAGTCAAATTGTCGGTAGAATCGCCCGTGGCCGATGTCGGCCATGCGGCGCCATTGCTCATCCTTGTTTGCGCTCGCAATAGCCGAAATGCAAGCATAAAATGCTATGATGATCCCCTTTTCCATCCCGCTCTGATCCATTGCCATCCAAGGCGAAGAACATACAACAACGTGCGTCTATCTTCCATTAAATTGTCGGGATTTAAGTCTTTCGTCGATCCCACCAATTTCCAGGTGCCGGGTCAGTTGGTGGGCGTCGTCGGTCCGAATGGTTGCGGCAAGTCCAACATCATCGACGCGGTGCGCTGGGTGCTGGGCGAATCGAAGGCCTCCGAGCTGCGCGGCGAGTCGATGCAGGACGTCATTTTCAACGGCTCGACGCACCGCAAACCGGCCGGGCGCGCCTCGGTCGAGCTGGTGTTCGACAACCACGACGGCAAGGCCGCCGGCCAGTGGGGCCAGTACGCCGAAATCGCGGTCAAGCGCACCCTCACGCGCGACGGCACCTCGACTTACTACATCAACGGCCAGCCGGTGCGGCGGCGCGACATCCAGGACATCTTCCTCGGCACCGGCCTGGGCCCGCGCGCCTACGCCATCATCGGCCAGGGCATGATCTCGCGCATCATCGAGTCGCGCCCGGAAGAGTTGCGCGTGTTCCTCGAGGAGGCCGCGGGCGTGTCGAAGTACAAGGAGCGCCGCCGCGAGACCGAAAACCGCCTTAACGACACGCGCGAGAACCTGCTGCGGGTGGAAGACATCCTGCGCGAACTGAACGCCAACCTGGAAAAGCTCGAAGCGCAGGCGGTGGTGGCCAACAAGTTCCACGCGCTGCAGGCCGACCAGGAAGAAAAGCAAAAACTGCTGTGGCTGCTGCGCAAGAACGAAGCGCAGGCCGAGCAGGGCAAGTACCTGCGCGACATGGAGCAGGCCCAGCTTGACCTGGAACAACAGACCGCCAAGCTGCGCCATGTGGAACTGGAACTGGAGCACATGCGCCAGGCCCACTTCGGCGTGGGCGACCGGCTGCACCAGGCGCAGGGGCAGTTGTATCAGACCAACTCGGAAATCGGCAGCCTGGAAGCGCAGATCAAGTTCGTGCTCGAATCGCGCAGCCGCCTGCAGAACCAGCTGGCCACGCTGGGCGCTCAGCGCAACCAGTGGCAGGCCCAGGGCCAGCAATACCAGGAGCAGATCGAGGAAGCCGGCTTCCTGCTCGAGGAACTGGGCGCGCGCGTGGAGCAGTCGCAGATGGCGGCCGAGGCCCACAACGAAGCGCTGCCGGCGCTGGACGCGGCCTGGCGCGCGGCGCAGCACAAGACGACCGAGTCGCGCGCCCGCATCATGCAGGCGCAGCAGCAGCTCGAGCTCGAATCGGCGCACCAGCGCAACGCATCGAACATCCTGTCGGGCCTGTTGACCCGGCGCGAGCGCCTGCAGCAGGAAAAAAACGGGCTGAACCTGCCCGACAGCAGCCACCTGGTCAACCTCAGGATGCAGCTCGAGGAAAAGCAGCAGGCGCTCGAAGAGCAGTCCATGCTGCAGGAGGAGGCGGCGCAGCAGCAGGAGCAGTTCGAGCAGGAGCGCGCCGCGGCCCAGACCCAGGTCAACGCCGAGTCGGCCGCCAACGCCCGGCTCGAGGCGCGCCTGGCGGCCCTGAAGCAGTTGCAGGAACGCGTGCAAACGCAGGGCAAGGTCCAGCCCTGGCTGGAAAAGCACGAACTCGATTCGCTGCCGCGCCTGTGGCAGAAGCTGCACGTCGAAGCGGGCTGGGAAACGGCGCTCGAAGCGCTGCTGCGCGAACGCACCGGTGCGCTCGAGATGTCCAATATCGACTGGGCCAAGGCCTTTTTCAACGACGCGCCGCCGGCCAGGCTGGCGCTGTATTCGCCCATGCCCGCAGCCCACGGCGCGCC
Organism: Telluria sp.; assembly: GCA_049301315.1. Lineage (GTDB taxonomy): Bacteria > Pseudomonadota > Gammaproteobacteria > Burkholderiales > Burkholderiaceae_D > JBAQKU01. The sequence goes on along the minus strand of JBAQKU010000404.1, from coordinate 329 downwards.
GGCCGAACTGGCCGGCCTCAAGCGCTTTACCAGCCTGTTGCGCATCAACGAGTCGGGCCTGCGCGGCGTGCTGCAGGACTGGCTGCACGATGTGTTCGTGGCCGAAGACAGCGCCAGCGCCTTCGCCGGGCGCGCCATGCTGCCGCCGGGCGCCTGCTTCATCACGCGCGCCGGCCATGTGGTCACCGGCTCGAGCGTGCGCTTTTACGCGGCCGACGCCGAGCAGGACGGCATGCTGGCGCGCCAGCAGGAAATCGAAAATATCGGCAAGCAGTTGCGCGCCCAGGCCTTGCTGGCCGACGAGGCGCGCGCGCGCGCGGTGCGCGCGG
>JBAQKU010000403.1:0-2066 GCA_049301315.1 Telluria sp. | reverse complement strand
GGTACGGGGACGGCGCCGTCTCGGCAGCGGCGCGGTTGGCGCGCATGCGATCGACAATGTCGCTCACCAGCAAGCTAGCCTGGGTGCGCGCGTACGAGCTCTGGTTGTGCTTCAAGTTGGTCACGATGATGCCGGCGATGCCCAGCAAGCCGATGCTAACGATGAGCATCGTGATCAGGACTTCGATCAGCGAAAATCCTTGTTGGCGCTGCATGGCATCCTCCGCTTCAACTCGTGCATGCGGCCGAACCGGCCACGACCTTGACGCCGACCCAGCCGCTTCCCTGGGTCAGCTCGATTTTCCTGCGCTTGACGTTCGGCGCTGCGGCGCACACGCTGAAAGTGCCGGCCTGGGGGCCGCCGTCGGCCAGACTGGCCTGCCCGTTGCTCACATACGATACGTAATTGGCCACGCCGCCGGCGCCGATCACACTGCCGCTGCCCGACGATGCCGCCTGCACCCGCAGGATCTCGTCGGTGCCGTCGAGCGCCGCCGGCACCTTGCCGTCGACGAAGATGATCCAGCCTAGCTTCCAGTTCCCCCCGCCCGCGGCGCACGTGGCGCCATCGCCGCTGGTACACATCGTCACCCGCGTGTTGCGCTTGACGGCTTCGGAACGGGTGTAGTTCAGGCCCGCCAACAGCGCGTTGGCGCGCGTCGAGACGCTCGCATCCTGGATAAATTCCTGCATGTCCGGCAATGCGACGGTCGCTGCGACGCCCATGATCGCCACCACAACCAGCAATTCCACCAGCGTCACCCCGGACGCGGCCTGACGCGCCGCCCGCGCCGGACTGTCGAAAAAATGGGGAAAGGCCAGCTTCATGTTGCCCAGTATAAATCTTTTTCCAGCAAGTAAACCTCGATGGCATCAATAAATTCGTGCTGGCGATCCGGCACGGGCCGGCCCCGGCACTGCGCGCGCCACTGTGGCATTGTCAGCATTTTGTCAGGATTCCTTCAGGGAAATGCAAGCTTGAGTGTTTATACTGAGCAACATATATCCCGACCTGCCCGTCATTATTCGCGAGGACCGACCATGCACCGCCAGCATATCGCACTGCAACAGCGCTCCGGCGCACGCGGCTTCACCCTGATCGAGCTGATGATCGTGCTGGTCATCATCGGCGTGCTGGCGGCCGTGGCCTACCCTTCCTACACCCAGTCCCAGGTCAAGAACAACCGCGGCGCGGCCCAGGCCCACCTGCTGGAACTGGCCCAGGCCCAGCAACAGTACCTGAGCGACAGCCGCAGCTACGCCGACAACCTCGCGCTGCTCAACATCGCGACCCCGGCGCGCGTTGCGGCCAGCTACACGATCAGCGTGCTGGCCGTGGCCGGGCCGCCGCCGCGCTTCACGCTGAGCGCGACCCCGATCGCCGGCAGCCGCCAGGCTGAGGACGGCACGCTGACGATCGACAACGCCAACACCAAGACACCGAGCGACAAATGGTAGCGCAGCGCGCCGGCGGAGGGTTCACCCTGACCGAGCTGATGGTCGCGGTGGCGATCGCGGCCCTGCTCACCTCGCTTGCTGCGCCCTCCTTCAAACAGTTCATCTCGAACCAGCGCATGAAGGGCGTCAGCAGCGACCTGCTCACCGCGCTCACGCGCGCGCGCAGCGAGGCGATCAAGCGCAATACCGAGGTGACGGTGGCCCCGGCCACGGCCGGCAGCTGGCAAAATGGCTGGAGCATTCCGAACCCGTCGGACGCCGGCCACAAGCTCGACGACCATGCCGCCATCGCCAACGCGATCGTGACCGGCCCTGCCAGCGTGGTCTACCTGCCCACCGGTCGCGTCAAGGGCGCCAGCGCGCCCGCTTTCGACATCTCGTTCGTGGGCGCCGATCCGCACCGCTGCGTGCGGGTCGACCTGAGCGGGCGCCCCTATCAAAAAACGACGGCTTGCTGACATGAACACCCTGCGCCCCCACCAGCACGGCACCACATTGCTCGAGGTACTGATCACGATGGTGATCCTGGCCTTCGGCCTGCTCGGCCTGGCCGCCTTCCAGTCCAAGGCCCAGATCGGCTCGATCGAGGCCTACCAGCGCGCCCAGGCC
>JBAQKU010000402.1:0-3466 GCA_049301315.1 Telluria sp. | reverse complement strand
GTTCCCGGGAACAAAATCGCACATGATTTTGGCTGCGACGTCCTGCACCACGGCCTGCTGGGACAGGCCGGATACATGCTCCAGATTGAGCCGGTGCTTGAGCCGCTTGAAGGCTTCCTCGATGCGCCAGCGCTTGTGATAAAGGTCGCCGAAGGCGCTGGCGGGAAAGCGCCGGGTATCGAACAAATTGGTCATCAGGACGCGTACCTTGCCGTTGGGCGCGACATGACGGACCAGGCGTACCTGTTGAGGTTCGCGGGGACATTCGTAATCGTCGGCGTCGCGCCGGTCGGGCGCACGCAGCGTGACGACCTGTTCAACCAGACCCGAGCGAAGGAAGTCGCGCACGCACGCGAAACCGCCGTCGCCGGCCTTTTCGACCCGCATGCAGAATGAAATGTGCTGGTGTTTGAGCAGTGAAACGAGCCAGCGCGACGGGTATCCGCGGTCGAGCAGTAGCAGGTCGTCAGAGGAAAGGCGGTCCAGATGCTGGACCAGCATTTGTCGCTCGCCGCACTCCTCGATGCTGTGCAGCGAGGCCGCCAACATCAGCTCGGCGCCCGGCAGAAACAGGCCAAACAGAATTTGGTCGGGCAGCGCGGCGCGTTTGACGTGGCTCGCGCGCAGGCCGAAACGCATGGTCGAGGCGTCGGCGGCGACCAGGCGCAAGCGGCACCAGCGCGGAACGAAACCGTACTGTTCGGCGCGCGCGACGAGCCAGTCGTTAAGCGAGGGAATGGCGGTCAGTGACAGCTTGGCGCGCGCTTGCGCGAACGCCTGCTCGGACACGGTGCGCAGCAGCTGGGACCCGCCTTGCAAATGGCCGAAGAATACATCGAGTTCAGCCTGAATGCTCATGCGCATTCCGGTCAGCATCAGCGCCACGAGGGTCGGTAACGGCAATTTTCGCTGTCGTGAAAACGCCGCTGGGTGCTCAGGGTGTCGGGAGGTTTGAAGGAATTCGGTGGACTGCAAACGCACAGCGAGGTCCATAAAAAGTGCTGCAAGGGACATGGCAATCAGTGAGGTAAAAAATCTCACTGGCGGCACAGTTTATGGTTGCCATGTCAAGCTTTTTATTGCATTTAAACCGTATTTTTTAAGCGGAATCCTTAACTTGGGTGGATTGATCTAGTAGCCCACGTCGACCAACAGCGCGCACTTGCCTGGAGCGCAGACGAGGTGCTGGTCCGCTGGACACATAATCAGGTCGCGGATTGTAAGGAGCAGTCGGATGACTCAACGCTGTGTTCTAAATTTGGCTTGCCCACAAAATGCTCCAGCCCGTAGTGAAAGAACGTGTTTCACACCATGTATCAACGCTACCCCATGGATAGATCCATTTTGCCCCTATCGACATTATTTCGTCGGGTTCCCTTTCTAGTAATTCCGTCAACCAATCTATCGTGTCCATATGATCTTTTTCTGCCAAATCCCAGTGCTCTACAATAGAGTCCCAGTCCGTTGAATACTTAGAAAATTGCCCATCAACCCAATAAAATGCAACTCGTTCAAGTGCATCATATAAAAAAAATAAATCAAGGGACACTTGACGGTCCTTCAATTTGCCAGGGCTAAGAAAAATTTCCGTTTGCTGGTCTATTTTTTTCTCCCATTTTCTCTCGAAATTATGGAACTCCTTCAATAGTGACTGCCTTGTGCGTCCGCGGTAGATTGCGAATTCACTAGGTTCATCAAGATGTAGCATTCCGTTTTTTGAATTAAATTTCATTAGATATCCCTCAACGAACCGCCTGACAGATTAGCTTTCTCGGCATCAGGAACGAAGTATTGTGTTGCACCGCCTGAGCCGTGAGTTGAATTTTCAAGTGCTTTGCCTTTTGCGACGCATATGTCTTGTTTAACTCGGAAGACCCGGAGTTTTTGACGATACGGACGTGGGGTGCCAGATATTGGATCCTTACCTGGCGCAACTTGAGTTCTCTCATGATAGCTTTCAATGCTACCAGCGGCCGCTAATACTGAGTGATTCGTAACGTAGTAATTAGGAAACATAGCTGAAATATTCTGACTAGCCTGGCTCGAATATGGATAGAGTGTATACAGAATTGTTCCTTTTTTCAGAACCATATTTGTATAGCTATCAACTCCAGGATATTCACCTTTTCCTTGCCACGTGCGCGCCGCTGCAGCAGGGTCTTTCCCGTCACACGGATTGCAGACTGGGTGCGCCGGACATTTCTTTGCTAAACCAAGGGGATCTATCCAGCCGGTTGGGTTTTGCGCATAAGCATAGAGGTTCAGGCCGCCGAACAATCCAATTGGATCTTGCGTGACGTAGCGCGCCGACTCGGGATCGTAGTACCGATACCGATTGTAGTGCAGCCCGGTCTCCGCATCGCCATACTGCCCCTGAAACCGGAGGGGCTGCTCGACTTCATGGACATCCTCGTGTATCACCCGGCCCCAGGCCTTGTAGCGCACGCTCCAGACCACGCGGCCTTGCTGGTCGATAAGTTCGCGCGGCGTGCCGAGGTGGTCGCAGTTGTACTGATCGATACGGTCTTGAAGGGCCGCATTGTCTGCGTCGCTTTGCCGCTTCTGCCATGCGCTCCGGTGCCGATCTTCGGCTTCGGCGTCTTCCCGCGTCGGTTCTTGCCTTGCCGCCGGCAGATCCCACTGACTCACGTGGGGCAGATGAATGTGATCGTCCGTGCTTGCCGCCCGCGTGGCGCCAGCCTGCGATGCATTCGCCGCCCCGCCAAATCCGCCGTTCGATTCGATCCGCGCCAGCGGCACGAAACCATCCGGCTCGTACAGGTAAGTGACTGTCTTGTCCTGCCGGAGTTCCTGAACCATGACATCGCCGTCCCAGACGAAGAGCGCGGCATGGCTCGTTGTCGTCGGCGCATCCTTGGCCGGATCTTGACTGTTGGCCCATTTTTCTTGCGTGACGTGCTTGGCGACGCGGCGGCTGAACGCATCGTAGCGGTAGTGCGTGCTGTGGCGTGCGCGGTGGCGCGTCCTGACCGCGCGGATCAGCCGGTTCTCGGTGTCGTAAGCCAGTTCGAGCTCGTCTTTTTCGCCCGCGCGTGGCAAGACGAGGTTTTTCCTGATGGCGTTGCCTTGCTCGTCGTATTCGTAGCTGAAGCCTTGATACGCCTTGAGCAGGTTGTGCGTTATCGGCGCCAGCCCCGCCGCATCGACCTTTGTTGGCGCGGGGAGCTGCCCGTTGCTCAATGACGTGTCCGGCGCGGGTTGGGCGATGTCGAGCAGGTTGCCGGCGGGGTCGAACGCGAATATTTCGGTCAGACCAGGCTGCACGGCGGACAGCAGCTGGCCCAGCGGATCATAGGTGTAGCTGTGCTTGCCCAGCGCTTGCTGGCTGTCGTCCCAGCGGTGCTCGATGCGCGTCAGGTTGCCGGCCGGGTCGTAGCTGAAATGGCGTTCGCGCACGGGCGGCTGCCCCGCTTTATTGTCGTTTTTCCTGAGAGCCATCGCGGTC
>JBAQKU010000401.1:0-25071 GCA_049301315.1 Telluria sp. | reverse complement strand
TGGTCGACGTGACCGGGGCGGGCGACGCTTTCGCGGCGGCGGTATGCTGGTCGCTGTTCGACGGCTGCGCCGACCTTGGCCTGGCCTGCCGCCGCGGCCTGCACCTGTCGGCCATGACACTCGAATGCGAACAGACCGTGTGTCCCGGCCTGACGCCCGCCAGCCTGGACGCTGTCGCTGGCGCCCAACCGATCCCCGTCCTTCACCAGGAGTGACCATGCACCAGTTCCTTTTGTTCTCGCCCGAGGTCGCAGCCGCCCGCGCCGCCGGCAAACCGGTTGTCGCGCTCGAATCGACCATCATTTCGCACGGCATGCCCTACCCTGAAAACGTCGAAACGGCGCGCGTGGTCGAGCAGCTTATCCGCGCCGCCGGGGCGGTTCCCGCGACTATCGCCATCATTGGAGGGCGGATCTGCATCGGCCTTGAAGCCGACCAGCTCGAACAGCTCGGGGTCGCGCCGGACGCGATGAAAGTGAGCCGGCGCGACCTGCCCTACGCGCTGTCGCAGCGCCTGCTGGGCGCCACCACCGTGGCGGCAACCATGATTTGCGCCCAGTTGGCCGGCATCGAGGTGTTCGTCACCGGCGGCATCGGCGGCGTGCACCGGGGCGCGGAAACGAGCTTCGACATCTCGGCCGACCTGCAGGAACTGGCACGCACCAACGTTGCGGTAGTGTGCGCGGGCGTCAAGTCGATCCTCGATATCGGCCTCACGCTCGAATACCTCGAAACCCATGGCGTGCCCGTCATCAGTGTCGGCCAGCCGGGCTTTCCCGCCTTCTTCACGCAAGACAGCGGCTTCGCGGCCGACTTCCAGATCGACAGCGCGCAGGAGCAGGCCATCTTCATCCGGACCAAATGGCAGCTCGGCTTGCAAGGCGGCGTGGTCGTCGCCAATCCCGTTCCCGCCCTGTACGCGATGCAAAAGGACGAGATCGACCGCATCACGGACGAGGCGCTGCTCGAGGCGCGCAAGCTCGGCGTTGCCGGCAAGGCCGTCACGCCGTTCCTGCTCGATCGCATCAAGCAGCTCACCGCGGGACGCAGCCTGGTCACCAACATCGCGCTGGTCAAGCACAACGCCATGGTGGGCGCGCAACTGGCCCTTGCCCTGCACGCCCATCCCGTCATCAAGCCTGTCTGAACGCCAGCGAGCGCGCCCCATGTCCATCGACCTGAAACAGTTGAAGTATTTCCTTGCCGTTGCCGAAGAAAAGAGCTTCAGCCGGGCGGCCGAAAGGCTGCATATTTCGCAGCCGCCGCTCAGCCAGCAGATCATGAAGCTCGAAAGCGAACTGGAGGTGCGCCTGTTCGCGCGCACCACGCGCACCTTCGAGCTGACGGTGGCCGGCAAGGCGCTGATGGCCGAAGCGTCGGACCTGCTGTCGCGCATGCGCATGACGATCGACACCATCCGCCAGATCGACCGGGGCGAGGTCGGGCGGCTGCGGGTAGGCATCGTCGGCTCCGCCATGTGGGGGCCGATCCCCAGCCTGCTCGAACAATTCCAGACCAAATTTCCTCGCGTGAGCTGGACCTTGCACGAACTGGGGCCGAACGTGCAGTACGAAGCGCTGCGCGCCAAGCAGATCGACGTGGGATTCTGGCGCGAGCCCATGCTCGACGAGGCCGAACTGCGGCTTCACAACCTGCGCCAGGACCTGTGCTACCGCGAGAACGTGTGCGTGGCGGTGAACGAACATCATCCCCTCGCAACGCAGCCGCACATTGAACTGGCCGACATCGCGGACCAGCCGATGCTGACGCTGGCGCTCGACAAGTCGTCCTTTCCGCGCTACCTGATCCAGTGCTGCGTGGATGCCGGCTTCCAGCCGATGATTTTCCAGGAAGCGTCGGAGCCGCAGACCTTGCTGGCGATGGTGGGAGCGGGCCTGGGCGTGACCTTGATGCCGGAAACGACGGCCCGCATCGGCTGGCCTGGCGTGATTTTTTTGCCGATCAAGACCGATCCGCCGTCCGCCAACCTGTACATCACCTACGCCACCCAGGACGATGCGCCGGTGGTGCGTGCTTTCCTCAACATCCTCAACCCGGCCGCCGGCGCCTGACGGCGGGCCGGCGCGCTAATGCGTGCTGCCGCCCGTTTCGCACGCGTCCGGCCCGTCCGCCAGCGCAACCTCGACCGCGATGCGCAAGCCGCTGGCCATGTCGGCCAGCGACATGCTGGCCGCACCCGGATGCGCCGCCGCCTGCAGCGGCAGATACGGAATATGGATGAACCCGGCGCGCACCCGCGGAGTCGCGGCAAGCGTGTGCATCAAGCCATAGAACACATGGTTGCACACGAAGGTGCCGGCCGTTTGCGAGACCGATGCGGGCAGGCCGGCCGCGCGCAATGCGCGCACGATCGCCTTGATCGGCAGGGTGGAAAAATAGGCCGCCGGGCCGCCCTCCACAACCGGCGCATCGACCAGCTGGCAATCCGCGTTATCCGGAATCGGCGCGTCGTCCACGTTGATCGCAACGCGCTCGATGGAAAGATCGGCACGCCCGCCGGCCTGGCCGACGGCGATCACCAGCGCCGGGCGCAGTTCGTCGATGGCCGCGGCGAGCACCTGGTTGGCCAGAGCGAACACGCACGGCAGCTGGCGCACCTGCACCGTGAAGCCCTCCCCGCCCCAGCCCTCAAGCGACCTGACCGCTTCCCACGCCGGGTTGATGGTCTCTTTGTTGAACGGCTCGAAGCCGGTTAGCAGAACAGTTTTCACGGCGCCCCCGCTTATTGATTCATCAGGAAATACAACAGGATGATATTCGCCGCGAGCAGCGGCAAGGCGGTCGGTATCTGCGCCTTGACCACCGCATTCTTGTCCGGCAGGTCGAGCAGGGCCGCCGGCACGATATTGAAGTTCGCAGCCATCGGCGTCATCAGCGTGCCGCAGTACGCGCTGAACATCCCGATGGCCGCCATCACGGCCGGGTTGGCATGATAGACGCCAACCAAAATCGGAATGCCGACCCCGCCGGCCATCACGGGGAAAGCGGCGAAGCCATTGCCCATGACGATGGTAAACAGCGCCATGCCGACGCAATAGACGGCAACCGCGACCAGCCGCGAATCCATGTTGATATACGAGGTGGTGACGTGCGCCACGGCCTTGCCCAGGCCGGCTTCGGCAAACAGCAAGCCAAGCACGGCCAGCATATGCGGCAGCACCACTGCCCAGCCCATCGCATCGAGCAGCCGGCGCGACTCGCGCATGCCCTGCATTGGCGTGGTGCGGGTCAGCAGGCAGGCCGCCGCCAGCGCCAGCAGCGAGCCGCAGCCCATGCTCACCAGCGTCAGGTGCTTCGGCTCGAGCAACGGCAGTGCGCCGATCCGGACGTCGGCCAGCAAGGTCGCGCCAATCATCGTCGTCACCGGGATCAGCAGCGCCGGGAGGAACAGCCAGTGGCCCAGCCGTTTCGCACTGGCGCGCCGCTCCCCTTCCGGCAGCGTTTCGTACTTGCCCAGGCTGACGCCGCCGAAACCGGCGATGAGCGCCATCACGACCATCAGCAGGCCGGCCAGCGCGGGCGCCATTTGCTCGCCCGCCAGGTAGACCACCGCGTACAAGCCCCAGAACAGCGCCGTCGAATAGCGCCGCGGGTTGTGCTTGTCGCGCAGCGACATGAACGCCATCAGCGCCAGCATCGCGCCCAGCACAAGGTAGAAATGGTCAAGCGTGATCATGCCGGTTTCCCTTCACGCCGGATGGCCGCATCGAGGCGGCGCAAGTTCCAGGCGTGGATGATGAAGGCAGCGACCGCCGTCGGAATACCCCACATCGCCATGTGCAGCGGATTGACGGCGATGCCTTCGGCCAGCAGGATGGTCTGCATCAGCACGATGGCGCCGAAGGCGACGAAGATGTCTTCGCCGAAGAACAGGCCAACGTTGTCGGTGGCGGCGGCCATTGCGCGGATCCGGTAGCGCAGCTTGTCGCTGACCTTTCCATTGCGCGCCTCGGCGGCCGCTTCGGCCATCGGCGCGATCAACGGCCGCACCATCGGAGCGTGGCCGCCCAGGCTGGTCAGGCCGAATGCGGCCGACACCTCGCGCACGAACAGATAAAAAATAAGCAGGCGGCCCGTGGTGGCCGACTTGATCTTCGCGATCGATGCCTGTGCATGCTCCTTCAGGCCGAACCGTTCGAGCAGTCCGATGGCGGCGAGCGGCAGCAAATAGATCAGGGGCAGGTTGCGCGTCTTGACGAAGGCGGTGCCGAGCGAGGCGAGGATGTGCTCGACCGGCATGGCGGCCGCGACCCCGGTCGCGCCGCATGCCGCCACCACCACCAGCACGGGATTGGCGCGCAGCACGAAGCCGCCGATAACGACGGCCACGCCGATGAGCGGCCACAGATTGACTGCTGCTTGCATGAATATTCCTTCTTGAGGACAAGGCCGCGCAATCTTACCCGATATTCCCGGCGGCACGGTTCGAGGCAGCGGGCACAAAATGTGACGCGCCAGGTGCACTATGTGGGAACCGGATGGTCAAACACTATTAGTAAATAGTCCGATTCAGCCAGACAGCAAGGAGCGATAGCGATGGCCACATCAATGCGCAATGAACCGGTCCTGCTCGCCGTCGCAAGGGGCCATGTGGAGGGCACGCTGGAGCTTCCCGAGCAGCCTGTCGGTGTTGTGCTGTTCGCGCATGGCAGCGGCAGCAGCCGCATGAGCCCGCGCAACAACCAGGTCGCGGCCGCACTGCGCGAAGCGCGCATGGGCACCCTGCTGATGGACCTGCTCACGCCGGTGGAAGACCACGACGTCAAGTCGCGCTTCGACATCGCCCTGCTCACCCAGCGCCTCGACATGGCGGTCGACTTCCTGCGCGGGCACGACGTCGCCGGCTCGCTCCCGCTCGGGCTGTTCGGAGCCAGCACGGGCGCCGCCGCGGCGCTTCAACTGGCTGCGATGCGCGGAGCCGAGGTGGCGGCGGTGGTGTCGCGCGGCGGACGCCCGGACCTGGCAGGGCCGGCGGCACTGGCGAAGGTGAGCGCACCCACGCTGCTCATCGTCGGGGGGCTCGACGACGTCGTTATCGAGCTCAACAGAATGGCTTACGACGCGATGCAATGCGAGAAACGCCTCGACATCGTCCCCGGCGCAACCCATTTATTCGAGGAGCCGGGCACGCTCGACAAGGTGGCCGAGCTCGCGACCGCGTGGTTTGCGAGCCATTTCAGCAAGCACTAAAACAACAGCTCCGGCATGCCATGCGGCGTGCAGGAGCTGTGCAACCCGGCGCTTTCCCGGAAAAGACCGCCTCAGAAGCTAGCCTTGAACTGAACACCCAGGGTGCGCGGCTCGTTGGTGATGCCGGTCAGGTTGTTGAAGTCGATCGCGGCGACCACTTGCACCTTGTCGGTGATGTTGCGGCCGAACGCGGCCAGCTCGTACTTGCCATCCGCCCACTTGTAGCCGACGCGCAGGCCGCCTTCGAGCAGGGACTTGGCATCATATTCCTTCGCTTCATACAGGAACATGTTGTAGTTGCTGCGGTAAGCCCAGTCGGTGTAGGCAAAAAATTCGCCGTTCGCGACCGGTGTGCTGTAGCGCAGGGTGAAATTGCCGACCCACTTGGGTGCGCGCGGCAGCGGGTTGCCGTTGATCGACACGGTGCCCGGGAACGGGCCTGGCCGGCTGGTGACGGAACAGCCGCCTCCGCACGGGGCCACGAACAGGCCGGCATCCTTGATCTCGGTATCGTTGTAGCTGCCGCCCAGCGTCAGGCGCAGTTCATCGGTCAGGATGGCCTGGAAGTCGATCTCGGCGCCCTGCCCCGTTGCCTTGCTGGCGTTGACCAGGCGGTTCTGGTTGACCGAGCCGCTGCCTGCGGTGAGCTGCATGTCGTTCACGCGGTACTGGAACACGCTGGCCGAAAGGCGCGCGCGCCTGTTGAACAGGTCTTGCTTGACGCCGCCTTCATACGACAGCACCCGCTCCGAGTCCGCCACCGAGATGGTGTCGCCGAACAGGATACGGCCCTGGATCGAGGGCGCGCGGTAGCCGGTGGCCACGCGTGCGTACAGGTTGGTGTCCTTCGTCAGTTCGTAGGTCCCGGACAGGTCCCAGCTCACATTGGTATCGCTCGGGTGCGCCGTCAGCGGGCCCACCGTCGGGTTGCCGAACGGGCTGACCGGACGCGATGCGTCGAAGTCCTTCTTGTCGTTGGTGTAGCGTACCCCGCCGCGCACCTTGAAATGCTCGTTCACACTGAAGTTGAGCGAACCGAATGCGGCCCAGGATTTGGAATTCTGGTGCTGCACGGCATAGCCGAACTGCTTGTTGTTGGCCAGCGTGTCGAAGTTGAAGCTGTCGACCTGGATGTCTTCCTTGAACGCGTACAGGCCGCCGATCCACTGCAGCGGGCCGGCGCTGTTGGACTCGACGCGCACTTCCTGGGTCAGTTGCTTGTGGTCCGGCATGCCATCGGCCGTCTCCGCGGTAAACGGAATGAAGCCCGGTCCCATTGGCGGCGCATACACCGCACCGAAGCCGCCATCGACGTCGCCGCGGCTGTAGAACTTCGCGCTTTCGTAACCGGTAATCGAGTGTACGGTCATGCCGTCGAGGTTCCAGCGCAGGCGCACGCTGCCGCCGGTTTCCTGCAAGGTCTGGCTGTTGCCGCCGTCGGTCGGGTAGTAGTCATACCTGAACCCGTCGACCAGCTCATTGCTGCCCTTCTTGATGATATTGGCGCGAAACAGGGTCGCATTACCCTTCATGTCGCGGTGGTGCACATTGAACAGCGCGGAGAAGTCCTTCACCTTGTAGAGCAGCTGGATGCGCGCCGCGCTGTCGTCGTAGCCTTCGAAGTCCCTGGTCGGCGCGTTCGGCCGGTCGTTGTGGACGCGGTCGCCGCGGTGCTGCGATTGCAGCGAAATGCGCGCGGCCCACTCGGGGCTCAGGGGCAGGTTGTAGGCGCCTTCCACGTTGACCGCACTGTCGCTGCCGAAGCCGATGTTGGCATAGCCTTCCACCTTCTGGCTCGGTCTGGTCGATTCGAACTTGATCACGCCGCCCGGCGAATTGCGTCCGAACAGGGTCCCTTGCGGCCCGCGCAGCACTTCGATCTGATCCACGTCAAATACCGGGAACCCCTTGAGCATCGGGCTTTCCTGCACCACGTCGTCGTACACGAGGCCGACCGGCTGCGATGCGTTCAGGTCGAAGTCGGTGTTGCCCAGGCCGCGTATGTAGAAGCGCGGGAACGAACGCCCGTAGTCCGACTCCACATTCAGGCTGGGGGTACGGCCGGCCAGGAAACGGATGTCCTGGCCGCCCGAGATCAGCACGTCGAGCTTTTCACCCTTCAGGGTGGTAATGGCCATCGGAACATCCTTGATGTTCTCGGAGCGGCGCTGCGCCGTCACGATGACGGTCTCGAGCTGTCCGGACTGCGCCTTGGTCTCAGCGGCCGGCTTGGCCTCCTGCGCCATAGCCGAGTGCAACGGAAACGCGCTCGCCACCGCCAGGGTAATCAGCGAGCGGGTCGCCCGCGCCATCGAATGCATACGATTTCTGGTCATTACATACACCCCTTTTGTGATATTTCTTATTCTTGCGGAAAAAACTCGACTAGCATCAGGCTCGGTGCATGGCCCTCGCAGCGTTCGCGGTGGACTGCATGGCGTTGCCGAGACGGCCCCGAGACCAGCAATGTGGACAATCTTAATCTTTGCAGAATGCAAAAGACTTGGCATGCTAGCATGAAATTTTCATAAGGAAAATCATGGCAAACGAAGTTTTTATTTATACGTTTAATGTATAAATATTGAATTAAAATCGTATTTGCCATACATATGCGCCGTGATGCATAGTTCCAAAGTTGTGGGGTTTGCGCTCGCACGCGTCGGGTCCGGCGCCAAATTGCTGGCTTTGCCTGACTCGTACGCTTAAGCTTATGCAGTCCGTCCCGGCTCAGCACGAGCGCCGGGTACAATATTGACATTCCAGGAGCCAACTCATGAAACTCAAGCAACTCAGCGTGACGATTGCGACCTTGTGCGTCGCTGCCGGCGCAGCGGCGGTCGACCTCAAACTGGGCATCGTCTACGATGCCGGCGGCAAGTTCGACAAATCGTTCAACCAGTCCGCTTTCGAGGGTGCCGAGCGCTTCAAGAAGGAAACCGGAATCAAGTACATCGAAGCGCAGGCCAGCAGCGACACCCAGGCCGAGCAGGTGCTGCGCGGGCTGGCACGCAAGAAGCTCGACCTGATCATCGGCGTCGGTTTTTCACAGACCCAGGCGGTGCAAAAAGTGGCGCATGAATTCCCGCAGGTGCACTTCGTGATCATCGACAGCATCGCCAAGGGCGACAACGTGAACTCGGTGATGTTCCGCGAAGAAGAAGGCTCCTACCTGGTCGGCGTGGCTGCGGCCATGGCATCGAAGTCGAAGAAGATCGGCTTCGTGGGCGGCATGGATATTCCCCTGATCCGCGCCTTTGCCTGCGGCTACTCGCAAGGCGCGAAGGCGATCGATCCAAAAATCGAAACCGTCCAGAACATGGTCGGCACCACCTCGGCCGCATGGAACGATCCGGCCAAGGGCGGCGAACTGGCACGCGCCCAGTTCGAGCGCGGCGTGGACGTGGTGTTCGCGGTCGCCGGTGGCAGCGGCATGGGCACGCTCCAGACGGCCAAGGAAAAAGGCAAGCTGGCGATCGGCGTCGACTCGAACCAGAACTACCTCCATCCGGGCACGATGCTGACCTCGATGGTCAAGCAGGTCGGCAATGCGGTCTACGAGAGTTTCACCCAGATGAAGAACGGCACCTGGAAAGCCGGCGTCACCTACAAGGGCCTCAAGGAAGGCGGCGTGGACTGGGCCCTGGACAAGGACAACCGCGCGGTGGTCACCAAGGAAATCGAAAAGCGCGTCAACGAGGCGAAATCGAACATCATCAACGGCAAGATCAAGGTCGTCGACTACCGTGTAGCGAGCAGCTGCCCGGTCTGATTTTCCCCGCCACTCGAAAAGCGCGCCGCCCGGTTTTTCCGGTCCGGCGCGTTTTTGGAATTCACTACTGATCCTCTATGCAGCCAGCCGTAGAATTTCGCAATATAAGCAAGGCTTTCGGGCCGGTGCAAGCGAACGCCGACGTCAGCTTCGCCATCGCCAAGGGCTCGATCCACGGACTGGTCGGCGAAAACGGCGCCGGAAAATCGACCCTGATGAGCATCCTGTATGGCTACTACAACGCCAACAGCGGCCAGATCCTGCTCGACGGCCAGGAGCGCCAGATCAGGACCAGCCACGACGCGATCGGTCTTGGCATCGGCATGGTGCACCAGCACTTCATGCTGGTCGAGAATTTCACGGTGCTCGACAACGTCATGCTCGGCACCGAGGGCGGCTTCAAGCTGGCCGCGCGGCGCGCCGCCACCGAAGCGAAGCTGCGCGAGATCTGCGAGCGCTACCGGCTCGACGTCGATCCGCTTGCGACCATCTCGGACCTGTCGGTGGGCGCGCAGCAGCGCGTGGAAATCCTCAAGCAGATCTACCGCAGCGCGAACATCCTGATCCTCGACGAACCGACCGCCGTGCTCACCGCTCAGGAAACCGCATCGCTGTTTGCGATCCTGCGCCTGTTCAAGGAACAGGGCAAGACCATCGTGCTCATCACGCACAAGCTGCAGGAGATCATGGACATCACCGACCAGGTGACGGTGATGCGCGCCGGGCGCGTGGTCGGCGCCACCGAGACCGCCAAGACCTCGAAGGAAGAACTGGCCAACATGATGGTCGGGCGTCCGATCCGGAGCGAGCTGCCGCGCGCGCCCTTCAAGCCGGGCGAGGCGGTGCTCAAGGTCGCCGGGCTGCAGCTCGAGGACAAGAACAAGGTAGGGCTGCTGGCCGATATCGACTTCACGCTGCGCGCCGGAGAAATCGTGGCGCTTGCGGGCGTGTCGGGCAATGGCCAGAGCGAACTGCTCGAGATCCTGTCGGGGATGCGCCTGCCAAGTGCGGGCAAGGTTGAGTTTCTCGGCCAGGCGCTGCCGTTCGGGAAACGGCGCGACGCCGACGGCCTGCCTGCCGCATTTCGCGAGCTGGGCATCGCGCATATTCCGGAAGACCGCCTGCGCGACGGCGTGATCAAGGATTTTTCGGTCATGCAGAACACCGTGTTCGGCTACCAGGACCGGGTCACCAACCGCTGGGGCCTGTTCGACTTCAATGCCATCGCGGCGCGCTGCGCGCACCTGCTCAAGGCCTTCGACGTGCGCCCGTCCGATCCTGAAATCCGCATCGGCCTGCTCTCGGGGGGCAACCAGCAAAAGGTCGTGATCGCGCGCGAAGTGTCGTCCGAACCGAAGCTGATGCTGGTCGGGCAGCCGACCCGCGGCGTCGACATCGGCACCATCGAAAGCATCCACGCCCAACTGCTCAAGCTGCGCGACGAAGGCGTCGCCATCCTGCTGGTGTCGGTGGAACTGGAAGAAGTGCGTGCACTGGCCGACCGCATCATCGTCATGTCCGGCGGGCGCGTCACCGGTGAACTCGACATTGATGAATTCGACACTACCCGCATCGGCCTGCTGATGGGCGGGATGCATAAAAAATGAAAACGACCGAACTTCCACGCTGGGCCAGCGCGTTTGTGCTGCCCGTACTGAACCTGCTGTCGGCGCTGCTGGTGGCCGCCCTCGTGATCCACCTGCTCGGCGAAAATCCGGCCGAATCTCTGTCCATCCTGGTCAACAGCGCGATCATCAACCCCGAGGGCCTGAGCTACACGCTGTTCTACGCCAGCACCTTCATCTTTACCGGCCTGTCGGTATCGGTCGCGATGAAGGCGGGACTGTTCAATATCGGCAGCGAAGGCCAGATGTACATCGGCGGCCTGGGCCTCACGCTCGCCATGCTGAGCCTGGACCATGCCCTGCCCGCCTGGGCCCTGATCCCTTGCGCAATGATCGGCAGCGCGCTGTTCGGCGCCGCCTGGGCATGGCTGCCCGGCTACCTGCAGGCCAGGCGCGGCAGCCACATCGTGGTGACGACGATCATGTTCAACTTCATCGCCGCCAGCCTGATGAATTTCCTGATCGTCAAATACCTGATCCCTGAAGGGCAGCAAAATCCGGCCAGCCGCGTGTTCGCGACCGCTGGTGAGATGCCGCGCCTGAACGAATGGTTTCCTGTGCTGGGCGACACGCCGCTCAACGTCAGCTTCCTGCTCGCAATCGCCGCGCTTGTCATTTATGGCGTGATGGTATGGCGTTCGTCCTGGGGCTACAAGCTTCGCGCGACCGGCTTGAACCCGCACGCGGCGCACTATGCAGGCATCTCGATCAGCCGCATGATCATCGTGGCGATGCTGATCTCGGGCGCCCTCGCCGGCCTGGCATCGGTCAACTCGATCATGGGCTCGACCCACTACCTCAGCCTGAACTTCCCGGCCGGCGCCGGCTTTGTCGGCATCGCGATCGCGCTCATGGGGCGCCAGCATCCGGTCGGCATTTTCCTGTCCTCGGTGCTGTTTGGCGCGCTGATCCAGGGCGGCTTCGACCTGTCGCTCGAAAAACCGAACATTCCGCAAGAGACCTTCATTTTCATCCAGGGCCTGATCATCCTGTTCTGCGGCGCGATGGAAAATTTCTACGCTCCGGCGATCCTCAAGATGCTCAACCTGACCAGCGCGTCGCAGCAAAAAGGATAAGCGATGTTCGAAGACTTCCATCTCGCCAGTATCGTGGTATCGACCATTCGCAATGCGCCAGTATTGATGTTCGCCGCCATGGCCGGCCTGTTCGCCGAGCGCAGCGGCGTGGTCGACATCGGCCTCGAAGGCAAGATCCTGGCCAGCGCATTCGCCTCGGCCGCGGTCGCATACACCACGCAGAACCCGTGGTACGGCGTATCGGCAGGTATCCTGGTATCGGCCGCGCTGGCGCTGCTGCAGGCCTATGTCAGCATCACGCAAAAGGGCAACCAGCTGGTGTGCGGCATTGCGATCAATATCGCCATGAGCGGACTGACCTTCGTGCTGGCCCAGTTCTTCTACCAACAAGGCGGGCGCACGCCCGATCTCGGGCAGGCGCGCCTGTTCGACATCGTCTTGCCGGGAACCGAGGCGGTGGCCGGCATTTCCGTGCTTGGCTGGCTGTACGGCCACGTGATCGGCGGCCATTCGGTGCTGGTGTACCTCGCGTTCGCGCTCGTCCCGCTGGTGCACTGGGTGATCTACCACAGCCGCTTCGGGCTGCGCCTGCGCGCCTGCGGAGAGAACCCGCACGCGGCCGATGCCGCTGGCGTAAGCGTCGAAAAGACACGCTACGCGGCGATGCTGGTCGCCGGCGTCTTGTGCTCGTTCTCGGGCGCCTACCTGGCGATCGTGCAGAGCGGCTTCTTCCTGCGCGACATGTCGGCGGGCGCCGGCTTCCTGGCGCTGGCCACGCTCGTGTTCGGCAACTGGCGTCCGGTGTACACGGTCCTCGGCTGCATCATGTTCGGCTTCTTCGCTGCCGTGCAAATCCAGATCGAAGGCGTGGACCTGCCGCTGATCGGACGCATTCCGGGCTCGCTGATCCAGATGGTTCCGTATGTTGTCACGGTGATCGTGCTGGCCGGCCTGATGGCCAAGTCGGTGGCGCCGAAAGCGATCGGCACGCCGTTCATCAAATCGCGGTAAGGCCGTTGCCGGCGCCGCGCTACTCGCGCGCCAGCCGGGTCGAGCGGCGCAAGGTCCACGCCATGCCGATGCCGGCCGATGCGCCGGTCCGTTTCAGCATCAATGGACTGTCGCGATTCGCCGCGTTCGCATAGCTCTCGTAGCGTACGAAACCAAACACGCGCAGGTCCGGATTCAGCTTGCGCGCTGCGAACACCCCGGCCCGCATCAGCAACAGTCCGGCCTTGGCGCTGTAGGCGCTGCGTTCAGGCGTGGCAAACCGCGGTAGCACCTCGTAAAAATAGTCGTTGATGCCGTCGTCGCCCAGCACCACGCTGGCACTGGTATCGATGTTCCACACGTCATGCGCGTCGCGCGCTTCGTAGACCAGCTTCGGCTCCAGGGTCCAGCCCTGGCGCCGCAGGCCGCTCCTGACTTCGATGACTGCGCGCAGCGGCAGCTCGAAGCGCCAGCCGCTGTCGGGGGCCGGGCGCGTGATCTTGTATTTGAGGCGCGGGCCGAATTCGACCAGGGTGCCAAGATTGGGCATGCCGGCGCGGGCGGCAACGTCTTCGGAGCGCGCCGGCAGCGAAGCGGCAAAACCGACATCGAATTCAACGGCGTCGGTGCGCAGCAGGCGCGCTGCAATACCGGACTGGTCCGACCTGAGCACCTTGCCCCGGTAGATCAGGTACGGCAGCACCAGCGCGCGCGAGGAGCGGTCCTGCGAGCCCGGATAGGCCGGGGTGACCACGCCACCAGCGCCCACCAGAATCTCCCACAACGGCAGGTCGGGATCGACCGGCTGCGCACCGGCCGCAGCGGCAACAGTGAGCAATGCGGCGGCAAACGCGGAACGTCGTGTCATGGCGGATCTCCAGTGCAAACGATTCGCGACCAGCATAAGCGACCTTGGAGACGGGCAGCGCATCGTTGCCCAAGCTCAGGAAGGCCCAGGCCGCCAAGAGCCGCAGGCGACGTTCAGGGCCAGATCGTTTGCAGCAGCGATGCGAGGTGGTAGCCGCCCTTGATCAGTTGCGTCTTGGCCAGCGCGGAACTTGGCACCGGGTAATTGGGTGTCATTTCCAGCGCGAAGGTGTAGTAGGTCTCGCCCTTGCGGCTCGTTTGGGCCGTGATCTTGCCGGGAGTTACATCGGCGTAGGCCAGTTTGGATATCACCAGTGCGTCGTTGGCCCACTGATAAGGCCAGGTTGTCGCAGCGCCCGTGTTCATGACGACCGCTGGTTTGCCGTCGATTACCTTTTGCGCGAACTGCTCGGGCGTCTTGGTGCTGATGCGGCGCATCGCGTAGTCGACCACCGTCGTGTCCCAGTAGGAGTGGAAAGGCTTGGTCGGCGACTTTTGCATTCCAACCGGCAGCGGCTTGTCTTCGCCCGGGATCAGGCTGGCACTGAGCGCGCTAACCTTGTCGTCGTCGAGCAGCAGGTTGTTGCCGCCGCGCGAATCGAAAATGTTCACGGTGTCGATATCCTCGTGCTTTTGCGGCACCACGTACTTGCCGTCCTTGCCGATGAAGGCCGCGCCCACGTGCAGCGGCTGGTGGATGTCGCCGGTCATGTGCGCGATCAGCAGCAGCGCCTGGCGCCGGGTGAACTGGTGCGGATTGGCGGCGAAACCGGTATTGCCCTGCAAGACAGAGATGGCCTGCTTGAGCGTCTGCACGATATCGACTTCGGCAGTGCCCATCGCGCCGTCATGGTAATGGCTGTTCTGGAATGGCACGTCGGTGTAGTGGTACTCGCTGTGCTTGGCGTTGGCTTCGACGTAGGCGACCATCTCCGGCGTTTGCGGGCCGCACCAGTTGCCCTTGACGCAGTCGGCCCACACCGTGATCGACTCCAGGCTCTCGCCCGGCATCAGCAGGGCGGCAAGCTGTTTTTCGGCGTTGCTGCCCTTGATCAGCTTTTCGGCGATGGCACCCACTGCGCGGTGGCCGTCGTTGCCCCACGCAAGCGCATCGAACGATGCGAAAGCGCTCGTCAGCGCGATGACACAAGCTAGCTTTTTCATTCCTGTTTTCCTTTGTTTGGCTTCGGATACTCTTTTTGTATGTCGAGCGGCTGCGCGTATGGCGAACTCCATGCCTGCTCGTGCATGGCCGCCAGGCGTTGCGCCATCTTCTCGTTGCGCAGCACCACTTCCAGGTTGCGCGACTTGTCGAAGTAGCCGCCGGCCCAGTTACTGGTGCCGACCCACGCAAGCCTGCCGTCGATCGACATGGTCTTGCTGTGGATGACGCGCGCGAACGGAATGAAACCGGTCGACGCAACCGGCAGGGTCACGATCCTGACCTGCACGTTCGGCACCATCGCCAGGCTCTTGAGGTAGGCGATCGCGGGCTGTTCGGTGTTCCAGTTCGATACCATCAGCTTGACGGTGACGCCGCGCGCGGCGGCGGCGCGAATCGCGTTGTCGATCACGCCGTAATACGGGCGGGTGTGTTGCGGGCCGTAGCTGAGTGGCGCGTAGTCCAGCAGCTGCACCCGCACTTCGTTCTTCGCCTCGGCCAGCAGCGCGGGCAGCACGGCTTCCGAGTCGGCCACGCCGGCCGGGTTGAACGCGGCGGGGCTGGACACCAGCTGTGCCGGTGCGGCGGCCATTCCCGTCGGCGCCATGCCCGCGCTCATGCGCGGCACGGCCAGGTTCGCCGCCACCAGCGCCTGCGCCTGCCAGTCCTGCTCGAACACCGCCTGCACCTGCGCGACCATGTTTGGATCGGTAATCAGCAAGCCGGTCTCGTGGATATGGGAAAACGAGCGCCAATCGAAATTCTGGCTGCCGACGAAGGCTGCCTTCCTGTCCACCGCGAGGTACTTCGCGTGGATGATGCCGTTGCCGGTCAGCCTGGAGTAATCGAGGATGCGCAATTCGAGATTGGGAATCTGGCGCAACTGTGCGAGGGTCGCCGGTTCCGACAGGCCAACGCCTTTCTTGTCGAGCAGGAAGCGGATCTTCACGCCGCGCTGGCCTGCGGCGGCAAGCCGCTCGATCACTTTGTCGAACGGGGTGCCGGCCTTGCCGGCGGCGTAGAACTGGCCGATCACGATCTCGCTTTCGGCCGAATCGAACAACTGAGACCAGACCGTAACGGAGTCGCGCAGGTCGCTGCTGCCGAGCGTCGTTTCGAGCGGCACGGTTTGCACCAGTTCGTAGCCTGGAATGGCGAAGTCGGCATGCGCCAGGGGCGCGAGCGTGAACAGGGCAAGCAGGACGCGGCGCATTTTATTTGACCCGTTCAATGCGCATGGCGGGCGCCGCGCTGCCTGCGGGCGTGCCCGCGCGGTCGCTCTTGACCAGGTGCGCGACGAACGCGTCGATGTCGCGAATCTGCGTATCCACCTTGTTGGCAGCCTTTGCAAACAGGTGGAAGTTGTCGCCGCCCTCGGCCAGGAAGTTATTGGCCACGATGCGGTATGTCCTGGCCTCGTCGAGCGGCACCCCGTCCAGCTTCATGCTTCCGGCAAGCACCTTCTGGCCGGGGGGCAATGCGTCGTTCCATTGGTAGGAAAAGCCGCGCGACACCTGCAGCACCCGACGATCGGCATCTACATCGGGACGTGTCCATTGCTGCTCCAGCAGCGCACGGATCTGCGCGCCGGTCATGTCCATGAGGACCAGCGTGTTCGCAAACGGCAGCACGATCTGCGCCTGGCCGTAGGTGGACACCAGGTTTTCCCCCACGTCGAGATCCTTGCGCATCCCGCCCACGTTCATGAATGCGATCCGGGCGCCCTGCTCGCGGGTCGCCGCCAGCACCGCGTCTGCGATCAGGTCGCCAAGCGCGGTCTCGCCGGCCGCATTCGCCTTGCGCGTGACGCTCTTCGCCGCCACCCGTGCGACCGGGCGCGCCAGCGTTGCATCGCTGCGCGCCTTGACCGACTGCAGGTAAGCGGCAACCGCCTCGTCGGCCGGGTACTCGCCCTGCTTCATCACCACGTTGCGTACCGCGATGTCGCGCAGGGTGCGCGTTTCCGGATCGATTTTCAAGGCGATGCGCGAGAGCACGTGGCCGCCCATCTCGGCCTGCGTGATGATGCGGCCGTCGACCTTGCACTGGAAGCCCTTGTGCGTGTGGCCGCTGATGATCAGCCGCAGCGCCGGATCGAGGCGCCTGGCGATACCGACGATCGGACCTTTGAGCTTGCTGCAGTCGGGCTGGTCGAAGGCCTCCTCGGTACTGCCGCCTTCGTGAATCAGCACCACGAACACCGTGGCGCCCTTGGCCTTCACCTCGGCCAGCGTTTTATTGATGGCATCGGCCTCGTCGACGAACGAGAGGCCGGCAATGCCGGACGCCATCACCACCGAGGCCGTATCCTTCAGAACGGCGCCGATGAAGGCGAGCTTGACGCCCTTGGCCTCTTCGATGCGGTAGGCGGGCAGGAACGGTTTGCCGGTTGCGCTATCGATCACGTTGGCGGCAAGGTAAGTGAACCTGGCGCCGCTGAAGTCGAGCGACAGCTTGCAGGCCTTGTCGGGGCGGGGCGAAGCGCAGCCGCCGTTCTGCTGGCGCAGCAACTCGTGGCGGCCCTGGTCGAATTCGTGATTGCCCACGGAGCTCACGCGCATGCCCATCATGTTGAGCGCCGTGATGCTTGGCTCGTCGGCCCACATGGACGACATGGCGGGACTGGCGCCGATCAGGTCGCCCGCGCCGACAAACAGCAGGTCCTTGTCTTCGCGGCGCCAGGCTTGCAGGGCGGCCGCGATGGCAGGGATGCCGCCAGCCTGGATCGTGGCGCTCTTGCCGTCGCGCGCGCTGGTGTAGTTGAATTTGCCCGCTTCGAGATGACCGTGGAAGTCGTTGAGCGCGACCAGGTTGATCTCGAGGGGAGCGGCCAGGCGCGTGGCGCAGCCGGACAGCACGCTGGCCGCTGCAAGCGCCGCACAGAGGGGCCGGAGAATGTTTTTCATAGGTCAGAGGATAACCGAATCGCAGGGTCTGATGATGCTTGAAGCGTGGGTGGAATGTATCTGGAATGTATCAAAAGCGGCTGCGTCGCGGCGCGAACTTTGGGCCGCGCGAATAAAAAACGGCCGGTGTCGCCACCAGCCGTTTTCTTGTCCGTCTGCTATGAGCTTAGAACTCGTACTTGACGGTTGCCTGGATCGCCCACTGCGATTCGCCCTTGGATTGGCGAACGTCGAGGTCTTCAACCTTAGGACGCACGTTGTAGATGTACTTGCCGTTCGCATCGAGGCCGGCGTAATCGACAAAGCTGCGTGCCTGGCCGCCGTTCGACTGGAAGCCGATTTCGTTGATACGGCCCCACTTCTTGTTGAGCATGTTGCCAACGTTCAGGAAGTCAAGGACGAACACTCCCCTGTGGCCGGCGAAGAAGCCCGGCACTTCCTGGGACAGACGCATATCGATGCTGTTGGTCCATGGAGCGAAGCTGCCGTTACGGCTCATGACGCCTCCGGCCGAACGTTTCAGGTCGCCGTACGCATTGACGATATCCCAGAAGCGCGTTTCGTTGCTGCGGTCGGTTGCCGTGTCGCCACGGAACACGACCTCGCCCGAACCCATCGCCGAAGGGATGTACATCAGGTCGTTGCCCCCCAAGCCGTCGCCGTTCAGGTCGTTGTTGAAGGTCCAGCTGAACGGTTTTCCTTTGCGCCCTTCATAGGTCACGCCAACGCTGGTCTTGTAGGCGCCGAAGAAGCGGTGCTGCCACGTCATGTTAGCGTTGACACGGTCCTTGACCAGGTAGCTCGAGTTCGAGGCGACCTCTTCGTTCGGATTCAACACCGAACGACCTGCCCAGTTCGAGTTCGCCACCGACGATGTCAAAGGCGATACCTCGGTTGCATCGGTGTAGGTGTAGTGCATCGCCCAGGCAAAGCCCTTGGACATCGGACGGCTCAGCGACAGGGTCACCAGGTTGCCGCGGCCTTGGTCGGTTTTCTTGGCAATGAGTACATTGCTGAACGAGGCGTTCGACAGTGCGCGCGAACGGAAGCCGGAACATGCACCGCTGGTCGTGGTGCCGCCGGTCGCGGTCCAGCATGCCGTGTTGTAGCCCTGCGGCGTGTAGAACAGCTGGCGTCCGTCGGTGCCGGTACGGGTCGCCGCGCCCAGGTTCGCGTGCTCATAGAAAATCGCATCCTTGTTCCTGGTGTGCAGGTACTCGGCGCCGAACACGATACCGAACCATGGCAGTTCGGTATCGAACGCGAGGTTCGCTTTCCAGATCGACGGCTGGCGCAAGGACGGGTCGAGGAAGTCGACGTTGGCGGCCGGGGTCGCGCCGGCGAAGACGGTCGGCTGGGCGTCCGGATTCGGGCTGAAGGTGCCGCCAGTAGACGGGCAAGCCGGAAAGCCAAGTGTGCCGCAACCGACACTGCGGGTCGCCACGCCGGGGTTGGAGAATGGATTGGACATCCACACCGACGCCGCCGCACCCTGGAACAGGCCGCCGCCGCCGCGTACCTGCATGGCACGTGGCGTGTCGAATTTGTAGTTGAAACCGGCGCGTGGCTGGAACAGGTTCTGGCCGTCGATGGTGACCGTGTTGTCCCTGCCGAAACCGCCCGTGTTGCGCACGCCGGTCGCGGCATTGCCTGCAACCAAAGGCGCAGCTGCCGCATCGTTGCGCAGCGGCGTGTTGCCGACGCTGGAGGAATCGACGCGGACGCCGTACGACACGGTCAGCCGGGGGCTCACGTTCCACGTATCCTGGACGAAGGTGCCCAGGTTGTTGAGCGAGAACTGGGCGATCGCGTTCCCCAGGGAACCGCCGGCCACCGGCACTTGCACCTCGTAGCTGCCCGGGCGGCCGATGCGGAAGTTTTCCAGCACCGCCGCTTCGTGTTGGGCTGCAGTGGCCTTGGCGCAATCGATCGCGCCGAAGCTGTAGGTGTAGCTCGCGCTGCTGTTGGTGCAGCGGAAGGTGTAATTTCCGAACACATTTTGCAGGAACGCATTGTAGATCTCGTTCTTGCTGTAGTCGGCGCCGAACTTGACTTCATGCTCGCCCAGCGACCAGTTGGCGCCGGCGTAGATGTCGGTCGTCTTGGTACGCAGCACGTTATTCTGGCGGCTTCGTTCGGTGCCGAAGTTCAGGAAGCGGTTACCGGTGGATACGCCGGCCGGGCTGCCGGCAGGCAGGGCGCCGGAGAACTGCAGGCCGACCGCTGGCAAGCGCGCATTGTTCTTCGGCACGCTGTCATAGTCGCGGCGCGAGACCTTGAACTCGGTCGAGAAGGTCGGGGTCCAGTCGGAAAACACCTGCCCAACGATGGTCTCGATGCTCTTTTCCTGCGAATACCACTCGGAGTTGAGCGATACGCCGGAGGAGCTAAAGCCAGGAAATTGCGGCTCCGCCTGCTCGGTCCTGGAGTAACGCGCCATCGCGCGGTGCAAGTCGCTGATGTTCCAGTCGAGCTTGACCAGCTTCTCGCGCACCAGCAGTTCCGAGCCGGCCGGCACCTCACCGGTACCGATGTCCATCTTGTACGTCGACTGTGCAATCGACTGCGCGCCGGCGATGGACGACGGGGTGATGCCGACGTTGGTGTTCGGGCTGCCGAGCGGGCCGAACTCCGGTGCGGTGCGCGAGCTCTTGAGCTCTTCCATGTTGGCGAAGATGAACAGCTTGTCCTTGATCAGCGGGCCGCCGATCGTGAAACCCTTGGTCGATTCGTCGAATACGGGCGGATCGATGTAGGTGTCGTTGGTCGCGTTGTAGCGCTTGCCGGCCAGGCTGTCGTCGCGGAACACGTAGTAGACGCTGCCCTTCCAGCTGTTGGTGCCGGACTTGGTCACGGCGTTGATGTTCGCGCCGGTATAGCCTTTCTGGGTCACGTCGTAGTTGGCCACGTTGACCTGCACCGACTGGATCGCTTCGATCGAGATCGGCTGCTTGGCGGTCGGGCTGCCGTTCGCTTCCAGGCCGAAGGTGTCGTTCACGGCCACGCCGTCGATGGTCATCGAGTTGTAGCGCGAGTTCTGGCCGGCGACCGACATTTCGCCGCGTTCCTTGTCGGTCTGCGAGACGCGTGGGTCGGTGCGGGCGTAGTCCTGCAGGTTACGCTGGATCGATGCCAGGCTTGCGATTTCGGTGGCGCCGATGTTGGTGCCCGCGCCCATCGTGGTGCGCGAGAATTTCTCGGAGCGGGCAGCCGAACCGGTGACGATCACGGTCTGGATCGGTGCGCCGAGGGTCGCGTCGACAGCGGCGGTTTCGGCCAGTTGGGTGAACACGCCTTCGCGCTTTTCGGTGACGCCATTCTTGGTGATGATGATCGTGTACGGACCGCCGGTACGCAGGCCGCGTGCGACGTAGCGTCCTTCCGCGTCGGTCACCACGTTGCTGACCGAACCCGATTCGGTGTGAACGATGGAAACCGTAGCGCCGCTTGCCGGCTTGCCGTCGGCGCCCGAAATGCGGCCACCGATGGCAGAGGTGGTGTTCTGTGCGAACGACGGTGCCGCGGACAGCGCAATAGACAACGCCAGCGCCAGCTTGGTCAGCTGAATCCGTTTCTGATTGATCATTGTATAACCCCAATAAAGACTAATAATGATGTGGGAGTTCCTGACCTGCTTTTCTTGCGGATTTCAGGCAAGAGACTTCCCTCTCTTACTGTGCTGCATCCCTGCTTCGACGTGCTTGTGGCCCGTGTATTTAAACTGACGATAATGCCGTTTTTATGTTTCCTGCGCGTGACTAAACCGGCAAGATTAATCTTATTGGACCATGTCAATCAACTATGCATCATGGTTACATGTATGACAAATACCATTTCGCTTGGCAATTTATACGATAAACATATAAATTCGTCGGAAAGAACGTTGCGTATTGACGTAAACAGTGTCTGTTTCACAGCAGCCTCTACAAGGCGCGATTATAAATGAGCCAATTTTGGGGGAAATTCTTTCAGGGGGATTTCAGCAAAAGCATCGTTCTGCGGAGCAATTGTGTAGCGGGAAGGCCACATTAGGCGACAAGATGAGCGATTTTGCGTGCCGCAGGCGCTGATCGGCCGTCAAGGCTTTGCCTTTCCGGCAGCGTTGCACTGCCGGATCCATGGCCCGCCGGTGGCTTCGGTCAGCGCCGCGCGCCGCCTCGCCCGGCCGTACGCAGCGCCGCGATCTGCGCCTCGAACGCCGCATAGCGGCTATCGAGCTGCCGGATCAGGCGTTTTTTCTCCTGCTCGGGCAAAAAGGCGTAGCGCAGGCTGTTGTACGAGACCTTCTTGATCTCGGCGTAATCGGGCTTGTAGCGACTGGCAAACAGCACGTATTCATGGGCCAGGTTGTGGCGCGTGACACCCGCGTCGTCGGTCGAGATCACGAACGGCACACCGTACTTGCGGTACAGCGTGACCGGATGGGTCTCGCCCTTGATACCCGAGATGAAGGCGTTACTCGTCAAATTGATTTCAACCGGGATGTCCTTTTCACGCATCGTTTTCAGGATGCCGAACACATTCGATTCGTGCGCCAGATCGATCCCGTGGCCGATCCGGTTCGCGCCGGCGGTCGCCAAGGCGGCGTCGATGTGGAACTTGAGGCCTTCGGGCGGCACGTCGCCGAGCGCGAGTTCACCGGCGTGCAGGGCGGTTTTCACGTCCGGATAGCGCGCCTTGAGAAACTGGAACATCTTCATGTGCAAGGTGTAGTCGCGCATCGCCACTGCCGCGCTCTCCTGGCCGACAATATTGACGCCGACGATCAGGTCGCTTTGCCTTGCCGCCTTGAAGCCGGCCAGCATGGATGAAAACACCTGCGACGGCGCTGCCAGCCGGAACACGTAGGCCTGGTAACGCATGGTGAAGTTGTCGTCATCCACGTTCGCCGCTGCCGCCTTGACCATGGCGAGATAGTCCGCGATTTTGGCGTTGAAGGCCGGGTCCTTGTCGAGCGCGGCCCAGGCGCGCTCAAGCTGCCTGGCCAGCGCGTCGCCTGCGCCAGCCTGCTGCAGTTGCGCGTCCAGCTCGGCGTCCTTGACCGACGGCGCCGACTTGAACATGGTCTCGATGTAGCTTATTTTCTCCTCGATTGCGCGCTTTTTCAGCTGCAGCAAGCCTTCGTTGAAATTGGTGTTCGAGACCGCATCGAAAAAGCCGAAGGTCTGGAAGAACTGGCGGTCGGGCGGCGGCTGGAGTGCGCCGTGGTTGTCGAAGTCCTTGCTCGACCAGCGCTGCAGCAATTCGCGATAGGTGTTGTCGTCCGCCAGGATTTCCTTGGTCGACAGGCAGTTGCGCTCGGCCGCGCTCTTGCTGCGTTCGTAAGCGACCATCTCCGGCGCGGTCTGGATGCGGTAGCTGTGCTTGTCGACGCAATAGCCTTGCTTGTCGATCCAGTCGACATACTGCTCGGCGTAGATGGCGCCCGAATAATGATGATGCAGGTCGCCGCCCTTGGGCATCTGCGAGAAGAACATGGTCAGTTCGGCCAGCTTCGGGGCGTCCCCGGAGCTCAGGGAGGCAAGGTGGCGCGCGGTCGCCGCCTCGTTCGCCTTCGGCGTGCCGGCATGGGCGCTGCCGGCAAAGGCCAGCGCGATCGTCAAACTGCAAAGCTTCATGTGCATGGATGGTTCTCTCGGTAGAAACTGCCAGCCGGCGGGACTGCCGGACAACTACGACGGCAGGCGCTCGTGCACCTTGCCGCCGGCGGCGTAGGTCGCGCGGATGGCGCGATCGTCGCCCAGCAGCGCCAGCGCAAACAGCAGTTCCTCGAGATTGTTGCAGCGCTTTGTGCGGCGCGCCAGCAAGGGCGTCGCCTGCGGGTCGAGCACGATGAAATCCGCTTCCGCGCCCGGCACGAAGCTGCCGATGGTGCCTTCGAGTTGCATGCTGCGTGCAGCACCCAGCGTGGCCAGGTAAAACATGCGCACGGCGGGCAGGTAGCTGCCTTTCAATCGCGCTACTTTATAGGCTTCATTCATTGTTTGCAACATCGAGAATGAGGTCCC
Organism: Telluria sp.; assembly: GCA_049301315.1. Taxonomy (GTDB): domain Bacteria; phylum Pseudomonadota; class Gammaproteobacteria; order Burkholderiales; family Burkholderiaceae_D; genus JBAQKU01. The sequence continues at coordinate 1,496 of JBAQKU010000401.1, read as the reverse complement.
CCCGCCGACGTCGGTGGCCAGCGAGAGCTGCACCCGGGCCGCGTCGGCCTTCTCGAAATCGAACAGGCCGCTGCCGAGGAAGAAGTTGGAGGTCGGGCAGATTGCGGCAGCCGACTGCGTTTCGGCCATGCGCGCGAAGTCATGGTCGTCGAGCCAGATGCAGTGGCCGAACATGGCGCGCGGGCGCATCAGGCCGTGGCGGTCGTACACATCGAGGTAGCTGCGCGACTTGGGAAACAGCTCCTTCACCCAGCTGCACTCGTCGTCATTTTCCGATACGTGGGTCTGGATGAAGGTGTCCGGGTAGGCGGCGGCCAGTTCGCCCGCCAGGTGCAGCTGCGCCTCGGACGAGGTGGGAGCGAAGCGCGGGGTGATCGCGTACAGCGAGCGTCCCCGTTTGTGCCATTTGCGGATCAGCTCTTCGCTGTCGCGCGCGCCGCCCTCGGCGCTGTCGCACAAGAACTCGGGGCAGTGGCGGTCCATCAGCACCTTGCCGGCCACCATGCGCAGCTTGCGCGCCTCGCTCGCCTCGAAGAAGGCCTCGACCGACTCCTTGTGCACGGTGCAGTAGACCATCGCGGTGGTGGTCCCGCAGCGCAGCAGCTCGTCGAGGAAAAATTCGGCCACTTCGCGCGCATGGACCGGGTCGCCGAACTGGCGCTCGGTCGGGAAGGTGTAGGTTTCCAGCCAGGGCAGCAGGCCCGGCGCCGGCGAGGCGATCATGTCGGTCTGCGGGAAATGCAGGTGGGTGTCGATGAAGCCGGGCATGATGATCTTGCCGCGATAGTCGAGCGGGACCAGCCCGGGCGGCAGCGTGGCGGCCAGTTGCGCGTAGTCGCCGGCGGCATGGATCTTGTCGCCGGCGACGACCAGCAGGCCGTCCTCATGCCACGAAAACGCATGTTCGCTGAACGCCGGATCGGCGTGGAAGTGCAGCAAGCTGGCACGGTAGGCTTGCAATGATGGTATTGCTGTCGACATTTTTTCTTTCTGGTTCAACTACGAGAGGCTACCAGTCTTAACGGCGGGGCGCCAGCGGCCGCTTGTTCGGCCGCTTCCCACACGGTCAGCAACTGGGCGCAGACAGAGGCGGCGATCACGGCGGGCGCCTTGTTGGTGATGCCGGGCAGTCCGATCGGGCATACCATTGCGTCGATCCGCGCCGGGTCCACGCCGCGCGCGCGCAGCCGGTGTTCGAACTGCTTGCGCTTGGTCTTGGAGCCGATCAGCCCGAACCAGCCCACGTCGGCGCGCGCCATGATCGCCTCGGTCAGGCGCTGGTCCAGCGCGTGGCTGTGCGTCATGACCAGGAAACTGGCTCCCGCAGGCGCGGCGTCGACCAGCGCTTCGGGCGTATCGGTCGCCTCGACCGTGACGTTGCCGGGCACGTCAAGCGGGAACATCGCGTCGCGCTCGTCGACCCAGGTGACATTGCAGGGCAAATGCGCCAGCGCGCGCACGATCGCCGCGCCCACGTGGCCGGCGCCGAACAGCAC
>JBAQKU010000400.1:0-5918 GCA_049301315.1 Telluria sp. | reverse complement strand
GATCTGCTCAATGCCGAAAACGACGCGACCGGCGCCGAGCTGGCGCTGCTGCAGGCGCGCAGCGCGCTGGCGCTGGACCGGCTGCGCCTGTCGGCGCTGGCCGGCACGCTCGACGAAAGCACGTTGCGCTCGGTGAGCGAGATGTAAGGCCGGCGCCAAAAAGAGCATCGTGGGGCGGCTGCGGAAACGGTATACTAGGCATCAACACCTGGAATAACCAAAGGATTCCCATGCCAACTACCCCCGGCTTTTCCGGCAGCCTGTTCGTGGTCGCCGCGCCTTCAGGCGCCGGCAAATCGACCCTGGTCAATGCGCTGCTGGCGCGCGAGCCGGGAATCAAGCTGTCGATCTCGACCACCACCCGTCCTCCGCGTCCCGGCGAGCAGGACGGGCGCGAATACCATTTCACCAGCGCCGACGACTTTGTCGCGCGCGTGGCCAAGGGCGAATTCCTGGAATGGGCCGAGGTGCACGGCAATTACTACGGCACCTCGCGCCTCATGGTCGAAAAAGAGATGAAGAGCGGCACCGACATCCTGCTTGAAATCGACTGGCAGGGTGCGCGCCAGGTCAAGAAGCAGTTTCCGGACGCGGCCGGGATCTTCATCTTGCCGCCCTCGATCGCCGCGCTCGAAGAGCGTTTGTACAAGCGCGGGCAGGACGAGCCGCACGTCATCACGCGCCGCCTGCTGGCCGCCGGCGGCGAGATCGCTCACGCTCCGGAGTTCGAGTATGCTATTATCAATGAAGAGTTCAACGTCGCCTTATCGGAGATGAGCGCGATCGTCACCGCCACGCGCAGCCGGTTTGCTCAGCAGGCCGCGCGCAACGCCTCGCTTTTTGCCCAACTGGGTATCCATGCGCAACAGTCGTGAAATCAGCGTGCCCGCATGAAATTTGCGTGAGCGCCACACAAAATCGTACATCCAGGAGTAGAAATGGCCCGCATTACCATTGAAGATTGTTTGAAAAGTATCCCTAACCGCTTCCAGCTGACCCTTGCCGCGACCTATCGCGCACGTCAGTTGCTGCAAGGCCATACCCCGAAGGTGGACGCCAAGGACAAGCCGACCGTGGTGGCGCTGCGCGAGATCGCGGCCGGCAAGGTTGGCATCGAGATGCTGAAAAAGGTCCCGATGTAAATCCCGACCGCGTGCCTGGAGATTGTCAACCCGCCATTTTCGTATCCTTTCATCGCACTGCGGCCGATTGACCTTGTATGAACCTGACCACACCAGATTCGACACATCCAGGCACCCCGGCCCGCGCCAGGCGCGCAGCGCCCAGGGCGCCAGAGAATGGCGCGGGCGCCACGGTCAGCACCGGGGTGGCCTCGGTCACCCAGTTGTCGGCCAAGCTGGCCGAATACCTGAACCCGTCGGAACTTAAAAAGGTCAAGGAAGCGTATCGTTTTTCGGACGAGATGCACCTGGGCCAGGTCCGCAAGTCGGGCGAACCCTATATTTCCCATCCCATCGCCGTGGCGGAAATCTGCGCCGACTGGAAGCTCGACGTCCAGGCCATCATGGCCGCGCTGCTGCACGACGTGATGGAAGACCAGGACGTCAAGAAGGATGAGCTGATCGAGCGCTTCGGCGCGCCGGTCGCGACCCTGGTCGACGGCCTGTCCAAGCTCGAGAAAATCGAATTCCAGAGCCAGATCGAGGCGCAGGCGGAAAACTTCCGCAAGATGCTGCTGGCCATGGCCAGCGACGTGCGCGTCATCCTCATCAAGCTGGCCGACCGCCTGCACAACATGCGCACGCTCGAGCACATGACGCCGGCCAAGAAGCGCCGCATCGCCTCCGAGACCATGGAAGTGTACGTGCCGATCGCGCACCGCCTCGGCCTGAACAACATCTACCGCGAGCTGCAGGACCTGGCCTTCTCGCACCTGTACCCGCTGCGCTACCGCACCCTGGCCAAGGCGGTCAAGGCGGCGCGCGGCAACCGGCGCGAGGTGGTCAAGAAGATCCTCGAATCGGTCAAGACCACGCTCGAGATCGCGCAGCTGCCGGCCGAGGTCTACGGACGCGAGAAAACCCTGTACGGCATCTACAAGAAGATGCGCAGCAAGCACCTGTCGTTCTCCCAGGTGCTCGACGTGTACGGTTTCCGGGTGGTGGTCGACAGCTTCGCCAACTGCTACGTGGCGCTGGGCACCCTGCACGGCCTGTACAAGCCGATGCCGGGCAAGTTCAAGGACTACATCGCGATCCGCAAGCTCAACGGCTACCAGTCGCTGCACACGACCCTGATCGGCCCTTACGGCACCCCGGTCGAGTTCCAGATCCGCACCCAGGAAATGCACCGCACCGCCGAATCGGGCGTGGCCGCGCACTGGCTCTACAAGAGCGGCGAGACCAACCTGTCGGACCTGCAGCAGCGCACCCACGCCTGGCTGCAGTCGCTGCTCGACATCCAGCAGCAGACCGGCGACTCGGCCGAATTCCTCGAGCACGTCAAGGTCGACCTGTTCCCCGATTCGGTCTACGTGTTTACGCCGAAGTCCAAGATCATCGCGCTGCCGCGCGGCGCCACCGCGCTCGACTTCGCCTACACCATCCACACCGGCATCGGCGACCATACCGTGGCCGTCAAGATCAACCACGAGCCGGCCCCGCTGCGCACCGAACTGCGCAACGGCGACATCGTCGAAATCGTCACCGACCAGCAGTCGCGCCCGAGCCCGACCTGGCTCGCCTTCGTGCGCACAGGCAAGGCGCGCTCGGCGATCCGCCATCACCTGCGCACCATCAATCTGGGCGAATCGGTGGAACTGGGCCGCGAGCTGCTGGGGCAGGCGCTGACGGCGCTCAACGTCAATCCCGAGCTGCCCGCGGCGGCGGTCGAAAAGCTGCTCAACGAATCGTCCGCCAAGTCGATGGAGGAACTGTACGCCGACATCGGCATCGGCAAGCGCATGGCCGCGCTGGTGGCGCGCCACATCTTCGGCCTGCTCGGCGACGACAGCGCGGCGCTGCCGTCGGACCATGCCCAGCCGGGCGAGCTGGACCCGGTCACGATCTACGGCAGCGAAGGCGTCTCGGTGCAACTGGCCGCGTGCTGCCTGCCGATCCCGGGCGACCAGATCATCGGGCAGTTGCGGCGCGACCAGGGCCTGATCGTCCATACCAGCGACTGCCGGCCGGCCAAGCGCACGCGCGGCAAGGAGCCGGAGCGCTGGATCGCGGTGCAGTGGGGCACTGAGCTCAACCGGCGCTTCGACTGCCGCATCCGCCTCTTGATCAACAACGAAAAAGGCATCCTGGCGCGGGTTGCGGCCGAAATCGGCGAATCGGACGCCAACATCACCTACGTCGGCATGGACGAGGACAAGGAACACCTGATGAAGCAGCTGCGCTTCACGATCCAGGTCAAGGACCGGGTCCACCTCGCGCACCTGATCCGCAACCTGCGGCGCGTGGCCGGCGTGACCCGGGTCGAGCGCGAACGCGGCTAAAGCGCCAGCTAGGCGGCCACGTGCCGGTGCATGCGGCGCAGGCCGAGCCACACCGCCAGCACGATCAGCGGAATCACCGCCCCGGTCGCCAGGTCCGGGTTGACCGGCCAGCCCGCCGCTTTCATGGCCTTGCCCACGTAGTTGAGCAGCCCGATCGAATAGTAGGAAATGGCCACCACCGACAGCCCTTCGACCGCCTGCTGCAGCCGCAGCTGCTGGGCCGCGCGGGTATTGAGCGATTCCAGGATGCGCCGGTTCTGCTGCTCCTGGACGATGCCGACCCGGGTGCGCAGCAAATCGTTGGTGCGCCCGATCCGTTCGGCCAGCGCCTGCTGGCGCCGCACCATCGATTCGCAGGTGCTCATCGCCGGCGCCAGGCGCCGGTCCATGAACTCGCCCACCGTCGGCACCCCCTCGATGCGGCGCTCGCGCAGTTCGCCGATGCGCGCCTGCACCAGGCGGAAATAGGCGTTCGAGGCGGCGAAGCGGTAGCTGTTCTCCAGCGCCAGCTTTTCCATGCGCGCGGCCAGCGCCGTGATCTTGTGCAGCAGGTCGCGCTCGTCGTCGTCGCTGTCGGGCGAGATCGCGTCGGTCGAATCGGTCATGCCGGCCGACAGGCGCGCCAGCTCGGCCTCGATGGCGTTGAGCAGCGGCGCGCCGTGATGCGCGTGGGGCAGACCCAGCAGCGCCATCATGCGGTAGGTTTCGATCTCGAGCAGGCGCTGCACCAGGCGCCCGGCCTGCTGGTGCTGCAGGCCCAGGTCCTGCACCACGCAGCGCCCGAAGCCGTCCGGGGCAATCGCGAAATCGGTCCACAGCTTGGCCGATTCGAGCACCTCGCTGCCGACCAGCAGGTTGGCGCCGAATAACCGGCGCATCTGGTCCAGCGTTACCGCGCCCTGCTGCAGCACCACGTGGCTGGCCACCATCACCTTGCCGTTCAGGCTGTGCAGCCATTTCTGCGGGATATGGCGCAGCGGCACCTGCTCGAAGGCCTGCTCGAGCGCGAGCGCATGGACGTGCTGTTCGGCGAAGGTGTAGGTCGCAAATTCGGTGTGGCATTCCCATTGCAGGCGGAAGCTGCCGAAATCATGAAAGAAATACTTGGCGTCGAGCTTGGGGCCGGACACGCCGAAGTTCAGGCACAGCGCCGCCAGCAGTTCGTTTTGCAGCAGGCCGTGGCCGGGATCGGCGCCGGTGCCGGCATCGGTCGCCGCATACACGGCCAGGTGGGTCAGGCTCTCGTTGCCGTCCAGCCGCAGCGAGGGGCGCGAATGGACTTCGGCCGCAAGCGGTATTCGCAGCAAGTGGTTGAGGGAGGCAGGGACAATCGACATCGGAAGCTCACGGGTAGTTGGAATCAGGTCTCGGCAGGGGGCGGATAGGCGACCCGGAGCAGTTCAAGCTCATCGGTGCCGAGCGGAGTCTGGAGCGTGACGACATCGCCCTCGCGCGCCTTGGTCATGGCGCGCGCCACCGGCGAGACCCAGCTGATCTTGCCGTTCAGCGGGTCCAGTTCGTCGATGCCCACGATGGTGACGGTATGCTCCTGGCCGGCCGCGTTGCGGTAGCTGACGGTGGCGCCGAAAAAGACTTGGTCGTTGCCGTAATGCACGCTCGGATCGACCACGGCGGCCGCGTCCAGGCGCTTGGTCAGGAAGCGGATGCGGCGGTCGATTTCGCGCAGGCGCCGCTTGCCGTAGATGTAGTCGCCGTTCTCGGAGCGGTCGCCATTGGAGGCGGCCCAGTGCACGATGCGCACCACTTCCGGCCGGTCCACGTCGATCAGCTGCAGCAGTTCGTCCTTGATGCGCTGGTAGCCGGCCGGGGTAATGTAATTCTTGGCGCCAGCCGGAATAGCTTGCGCCAGGGCAAGTGCTTCCTCGTCGTCATCGTTGTCGGACTCTTTGACAAATGCTTTATTCATATTTCTATTGTAACGGGCCGCGCCATCCTGCGCGCCGGTATTGACACTGTTTCGCACCGGCATGCCTGCCCGCCCCCATTTTTTTCACGTATCATGGGCAAAACACGAAAGACCCATGAGACCGACGACGACATTGCGCAACCGCCTGTTCGCACCCCTGATCCACCTGGCGGCGCTGATCCTGCTGCTGGAGGACTGGTTCTGGGACCTCGGCACGCGCCTGGTCGCCAGCATCGCCGCCCGGCCCGCATTCCAGCGGCTCGAGGCGCGCATCGGCGCCCTGCCGCCGTACGGTGCGCTGTGCGTCTTCATGCTGCCGGCCATCGTGCTGTTTCCCATCAAGGTGCTGGCACTGGTCGCCATCGCCAAGGGCCATGTGCTGTCCGGCATCGCGCTATACCTCGCCACCAGGATCGGCGGCGCCGCCGCCATGGCCCACATCTACACCCTGACCAGTTCCAGCCTGCTCGCGCTGGTCTGGCTGGCGCGCTGGCACAACCGGTTCATGGCAGTCAAGCAGCACTGGCT
>JBAQKU010000399.1:0-4008 GCA_049301315.1 Telluria sp. | reverse complement strand
GCGCAGGCCCGCCTCGCGCCCCGGCAGCACCACGGCCAGGCAAAGTTCGCTATGCTCGAGCAGGTAGTTCAGCTCGGCCGCGCGCATGTCCGTGTTGATCGGCACGACCGACACGCCCAGCTTGTTCAGGGCCAGCCAGTGCAGGAAAAATGCCGGGCGGTTCTCGAGCATCAGGCCGGCGCGGTGGCCGTGGCCGTAGCCTGCCTGCGCGTACATCGCGGCCAGGCGCCCGATCTCGCGCAGCGCCTCGCCGTACGAAAGGCTTTGCGCCGCAATGGCGTAATAACGCGCGGTCTCGGGCAGGATGTGCAGGAACGGGCGCTGCGCGTGCTGCGCGGCGGCCGCGGCAAAGCTGGCGAATACGGTGTCCGGTGCTGCGCTGGCTTGGGTCAAGGAATGCTCCTCCATTACATGAACAGCTGGATGGCGGGCAGGGCGGCGTCGCAGTTGAGCAGGTCAATGCGCTTGTGCCTGATCCTCAACTGTCCGTCCTGGCGCACCAGCGTGTGCCACGCCGTGCCGGCGACCGTCTGCTGCGCGTCGCCCTGGGTCTCGGTGTAGATGAACCCGGTGCGCATCAGGTACTCGCCCCCGGCCTGGTCGACCCGTTCGAGTTCGGGCGCCTGCAGCAGGTGGTGGCTGCGCGAGCGCGGCTGCTGTGCATACGCGCGCGCGCTTTTCAGGCGCTCGATGCGCAGCTTGAGCAGCAGCTTGTCCTCGTACATCAGCGAAACGTGGTTGAGCGGATCGGCCTGGCCGGGCGCCTGCGGTACCCAATAGGTCGCTTCCTCTGTAAACAGCTCGTACCAGGCGTCGAAGCGCTGCTCGCCGAGCAGGCGCGCTTCGGCGTAGACAAAGGCGGACAGTTCGCGTGCAAGGGTGTCGTCGTGCATGGTTCAGCCCTCCTTCGGCGTCATGTATTTGCGCCAGGCGCGGAACTGGTTGCGCATCGATATTTCGCTGGTGCCCTTGGCGGTGCTGTCGGTTTGCCCGAGTTCGGCCGGATCGAAGTCGCGGTGCAGGCTGACCCAGTCGTTGCCGCTGGCGCGCAGCCCGTCCTGCATCGCGCGGTACACGTGCAGGTCGTCGTGGCCGACCACCGACATCGGCGAATTGATCAGGCGGTTGTACATCAAGGTGCGCTGCAGCAGCTTGTCGGGTGCGCCCTTGAGGCGGAAGGTCCACGACTCGATCAGGGTGCGCTCCGGGCCGAGCGGGCGCACCACGCGGATCGACTGGATAGCGCCCTTGATGGTCAGGCTTGGATAGTACACGGTGTTGTGGCGCGTCGTGCCGAGGATGGCGCGCGTGCGTTCCTCGCCATAGGCGGCCAGCATCGCACCGTCGTACTCGGGAATGGCGGCGTAGTTCGAATGGATCGAGAAGTTCACGCCCGAGTAGCTGTGGCCATTGTCGAACACGCGCACGCCCATGTCGTCGAAAAATTTATAGTCCGACATGAACGGCACGAACTGCTCGATCGCCATCGGCTTCGGTTCGTCGGCGCTTTTGCCTTCCCATAGTTTCTTGGCGGTGCCGGCCGACGATTCATGCGCGACCATGGGGTGCATGGTGTCGTTGAGGTTCTCGATGAACATCTTCCAGTTGCAGTTGTGCATAAAGCGCAGGCAGCCGCCGGCGATTTCGAGTTCGCCCTCGGGCGAGCGGTCCGCCATGTTGTCGATCGAGGACAAGGAGTCGCCGAAGAATTCGCGAAAGGACGTGCCTTCCTTTGCGAAGCGCACGAACACGAAGCCGCGGTAGATCTCCATGTTGGGGACCGTTGCCAGGCCCTTGCCGGCTTCGCACTCGGCCAGCGCGGTGTGCTCGTAGGCGTTCTTGAGCGGGATCGACAACAGCGAGCCGTCGGTTTTGTAGGTCCAGGCATGATACGGGCAGCGAAAGAATTTTCCGGTATTGCCGCAGGTGTCGGACACCAGCTTGGCGCCCTTGTGTGCGCAGCGGTTCATCAGCACGCGCACCGAGTCGTCGCTGTGGCGCACCATGATGACCGGCTGCATGGCCACCTCGGTGGCGTAAAAGTCGCCCTTCGCGCTGACCTGGCTGACGTGGCCCACGTAGACCCAGGTGTTGGACCACAGCTGTTCCATCTCCAGCTCGAAGATGTCCCGGTCGAGATAGACGTCACGGTGCACCCGGTCGTCGCGCACCAGTGCCGCAACGGCGGCCGGATTGTCCCGGTAGTTGTTATTCATAAGTCGCTCTCCTAGGCATCGAGCACCAGGCATGTGCCCTGGGCCCGGGAAATACAAATTTGAATGACCTTGCCGCCGGCCCGCTCCGATTCGGTCAGGCAGGTGTCGCGGTGTTCGATGGCGCCGGCCAGCACCGCCGTCGCGCACACGCCGCATTCGCCGCGCTTGCAGTCGAACATCGGATCCAGGCCGGCTTCGAGCATGGCGTCGAGGATGGTCATGTCGGCGCCGACCTGCAGGCGCATGCCCGATTGCGCCAGTTCGATCTCGAAGGCCTGGTCGCCGGCTTCGGCGCTGGCCTCGGTAAACAGTTCGTAGCGGATCTTGTCGTCGTGCCATCCAAGTGCCGAGGCGGTCGCGCGCACCGCGTCGATCATGCCCTTGGGGCCGCAGATGTACAGTGCCTGCGAAGGCGTGCAGCCGGCCAGCAGCCGGTGCAGGTCGAGCCTGGGCGCGCTGTCGTCATCCGCGTACAGTGTCAAGGCATCGCCCAGCGCCGCCTGCAATTGCGGCACCAGCGCGAGCTGCTCGAGGCTGCGCCCGCTGTAATGCAGCGCGAATGATTTGCCTTCGGCGCGCAGCGCGCAGGCCATCGACGCCAGCGGCGTGATGCCGATGCCGCCGGCGATCAGCAGCACGTCCCGGTGCGCGGGGTCGAGCCGGAAACCGTTGACCGGAAGGCTGGCGCGCAGCCGCTGGCCTGCCTGCACGCTGTTGTGCAGGTAGAGCGAGCCGCCGCGCCCGGCCTCGTCGCGGCGCACCGCGATCAGGTATTCGGACGGCTGCGCGGGCGCCTTGCCGATGTCGATCAGCGAATAATGGCGCCAGGCCGGGGCGCCGCCGATCTCGACGCCGATCTTGATGTGGGCGCCGGCCTGATAGGCGGGCAGGGCGAGCCCGTGCGCGTGACGCAGCACGAATGCGGTGATGTGCGGCGTGAGCGGCCGCACTTCGGCCACGGTCAGCTCGAGCAGGTCCGGGCTCATGCGGGCCTCGCAGTCATCAGCGCCGCCAGTTGCTTGCCGCTTTCGTCGGCCAGCGCCGCCTCGCGCCACTGGCGCAGGCGCGCCGCGGCGTTGCCCCCGGCGCGCAGCACCGGTAAAGCCGCGATGATGGTGTCGAAATTGCGGGTGCCGCGGATGTGGGTGTCGCCATAGCCCTTGACCAGGCGCTGCGACTCCGCCACCTCCAGCGCCAGTGCGTAGTCGGGGCCGGCCAGCGCCTCGATGTGCGCGAGCCATTCAGCGATTTTCGCGTGCTCGGCCTTAAAACGCAGCGAGCCGCGGCGCATGCCCCTCAGGCTGGCCACGCAATAGAGCAGCAGGTAGCCGCGCAGCGAGGTGGTCTGCACCACCCGGCCCTTGTGGGCGAAGCGGTGCACCAGCGCGCGCGCCCAGCCGGTGGCGAGCAGCCAGCGGCCAAGTCCGGCCGGCAGCGTGTCGGCGATTTCCTCCACGCGCGGGTGCAGGAACTCGTTGATCTGCACCACTTGCGCCTGGCCGGCCTTGACTTCCTGCTGCACGCGTTCGAAGCGGGCGCGCCGCGTCTTCAGATCGGCCACCCGGATCGTGTCTTCGTAACTCATCCACAGCGCCAGGTAGCGTGCGCACGCTTCAAGCAGCCGCCAGCTGCCGTCGCCGTGGCGCAAGTCGAGCTCGCGTATCGTCTCTAGGCGGTCGAGGTAGTCGGTTGCGTAAGCGGTATCCTGGTAATCGGCCATGCGCTTGATGCCGCTCACCAGCAGCGCCGCCACCGAGGCCGGGAAATCGCGCGCGATGCGCTGCGCCTGCGC
>JBAQKU010000398.1:0-2244 GCA_049301315.1 Telluria sp. | reverse complement strand
AAAAAGCCCGTAGGAAACTAGGGTAGGAAACGAGGGGACACCTCACCCACTTCGTCGATAAGTGAGTGTCCCCGAGTTTTATAGTCGATAAGTGAGTGTCCCCGAGTTTCCCCCGAGTTTCCGAGTTTCCCCTAGTTTTCCACTGACCCTCGCTGCCCTCGCTGCTCTGCGAGGAATGTATCCATGACTTCTGTTGGCTACCGTACAGCGCGCGCCCTTACAAAAGAGCAATGTTCAGTTAATTCCTGATTCAATGAACTGAACAAATGGGGGCAATCATGCGAATTGCAAAAGACCGGCTGCTGTCGCGCCTGATCGGCTTGATTACCATTGCGGCAGCCGGCTGTCAAAGCGCCACCACGATGTCGTTGCCACTTGCTCCCAATCCGGCGGAGCCGGTCGGTACCGCGTGCCAGAAGGCCGATGCGATGTGGAACGACAAGATACTCGTCTCGCGCTACCAAGTGCTGCCGCCATTGACCAGTCCGGGCATCCTTGATTTGTTTACCCTGACATCCGGCAGCTTTTCACTCAAAGCGCTAGCGGCTCAAGGCGATGAACTGGAAGCGGGGCGAAGCAAGCTGATTCACGCCTTCGGGTCGGAAGCGCGCTTGCGGCTAGTGATTGACGCGGATGTGCCGGATCGCTATTCAGGTATTTTTCGCAGCGGGTCGCAGTGCGTGATCGGACGTTTTTCGCTGGCTGCCAAACCCGCATCCGACAGCATGATCCCGGGGCTGGCATTGAAAATTTTCATTGACGGCAATCATCCATCGGTTAATTTGCACTTGATGCATTCGGTTGACGGGCAAATCGGTCACGATTTTTTCGCGCAGACGTTCAGCAATATCCTGCCTCCGGCCAAGGGGCTGTCTAAGCGCCTCTTGTCCAGTGGGTTCAAACGAAGCGCCCAGCAGTTTGGCGCCAAGGATCCGAACCCCGGCCGGTTAACGCTTGAACATCTCGCTGCCGCACAGACGAATGGCAGGCGTGTTTTTCCGACGAAAGCGCCATACCAAGTCTACTTCAGGCCGACCGCGCAAACGCAGGCGCTAATTCACGGTCGCAATACTGAGGGTGACTTTCGCCTCAACTTAGCTGGGCTGCAGGTCGGGCAAGCGATCTATGACATTTACGCGCGGGATGACGATGAAACTGCCGACAGTTCCCGACATCTGGGACAGCTGGTTCTGGCGGCGCCCATCGTGTCTTCGCGCTACGGCGATGAAACTCTGTACTTTCAGCACAACATGGCAAGGAATTGAGACATGGATTGGCGTCTCGCCGTCCGCCAACTTGGTGCAGGCCGCGCCAGCTCCCCGTTCGAGGAGACGATCCCCGGTCTGAATTGGCGATTGCACATCCCGGCACTCGATCCCGGTCAGGCGTCTTCCCTCGGTGGAATTCGGTACCACGATATCGCTTAGACAAAGGAGCGAATCGGTTACGCGATCTGCGGGAGAGAGAAAATTAGGGGACATCAGAAAATTAGGGGACATCCACCCTACCGCGCCCACCAACCGCGACGAAGACAGCATGACATTAGGGCACACCCTGGCGGAGCATCTGGTCGGACGACACGATGCGCACGTCGTGCATCTGGTTCAGGTAGGCTTCGAGATACCACTTGTGACTCGCACCGACGATGACCAGCGTACGGCTCCCCGGCAGATTTCCAATGGCTTCCCGAATGTTCGAGGCCATGCGCAGATTGCGCGTCTCCCAATAGGTGACGTAGCCGCGGCCAAATTGTTGCGGGGAGCCTTCTTCGAGCGCCGCACCGAAGTCGCTGTCGTAGATGAGCCTGGCCTGCGGCGGATCGTTGAGGGCGCGATACAGCGTCATCATGCCTTCGGCATCACCGAGCCGGGAGTTAAGGCGTTCCCCCATCTGCTTGCGTTTCGCGGTCATGGGATTGTCCCAGGCCTTCATGATGGCTTCGCCGGCCGCGTGCGGGTCCGGATCGGGCGCATCCGCAGTGTGGTCGTCCATGCCGTAGACGCGCTCGAGCCCCAACGCGGCCGCCAGCGGCGCTGCGATCAGCGTGTCCTCGCTGCGCTTGTCGCGCAATTTGTCGAGCGCGGCGACCAAGGTGGCATCGAGGCCGTCGCCTGCGTGTCGCTGCGCGACCGGCAGGCGCAGCCACTGCACCAGCGCGGAGACCGGTTCGCCGCCGGCAAGGAACACGGCGGCAAGGTGGCGCCGCTGGGATGGCGTCGGCGCGGCCGGCCAGCTTGCCAGCAG
>JBAQKU010000397.1:0-2303 GCA_049301315.1 Telluria sp. | reverse complement strand
GCGTGCGCGCGCTGCGCGCGCTCGACGCGGGCACGCGCGCGGCGATGGGACAAAGGGGCAAGACATTCGTGCTGGCGAACCTGACCTACCGGGTACTCGGCCAGCGCTTCTTGGAGGCCTGCGCCTGACAGCGCAGCAGGGGAGAACGTGATGAAACAGACACAGCAGGAAATCGGGGCTTTGCCATTTTTACCGTTCGCCGCTCCCGACATCGGCGAAGAAGAGATTGCCGAAGTGATCGATTGCATGCGCTCGGGCTGGGTGACCACCGGGCCGCGCAGCAAGCAGTTCGAGCACGAGTTCGGCGCCTACCTGGGCGGCCAGACGCAGGCGATCGCGGTCAACTCGGCCACCGCCGGGCTGCACCTGGCGCTCGAGGCGCTCGGAATCGGGCCCGGCGACGAAGTGATCGTCCCGACCCTGACCTTCACCGCCACCGCGGAAGTGGTGCGCTACCTGGGCGCCGACCCGGTGCTGGTGGACGTCGATCCGCATACCCTCAACATCGACGTGGCCGCGATCGCGCGCGCGATCGGCCCGCGCACCAGGGCCATCGTGCCGGTCCATTATGCGGGCCTGGCCTGCGACATGGACGCCATCCTGGAGCTGGCCGCCGCCCACGGCCTGAAGGTGGTCGAGGATGCGGCGCACGCCTTTCCGGCCGTGTACAAGGGGGCGCTGGTGGGCACCCTTGCCAGCGCGGTGACGGTGTTCAGCTTCTACGCCAACAAGACCATGACCACCGGCGAAGGCGGCATGGTCGTGACACGCGACCCGGAACTGGCCGCCAGGATCCGGCTCATGCGCCTGCACGGCATCAGCCAGGACGCTTTCGCGCGCTATGTCTCGCGCACGCCGGCCTGGTTTTACGAGGTCGTCGCGCCCGGCTTCAAGTACAACCTGACCGACATCGCGGCGGCCATCGGGATCCAGCAGCTGCGCAAGATCGACCGCTTCGCGCAGCGGCGCGCGGCGATGGCCCAGGCCTACGAGGCGGGCCTGGCCGACCTGCCGCTGCGCCTACCTGCCCAGGCCGGCCCCGGCGCCACCCATGCCTGGCACCTGTATGTGGTGCGGCTGGAAGCGGCGGCGCGCATCGGGCGCGACGAGCTGATCGGGCAGCTGTCCGCGCGCGGCATCGGCACCAGCGTGCACTTCATTCCGCTGCACCGCCATCCGTACTGGCGCGACACCTACCATCTGGCGCCAGAGCAGTTCCCGGTGGCCGACGCCAGCTACCAGTCGATGGTGACGCTGCCGTTGTACACCAGGATGAGCGAGGCCGACCAGCAGCGCGTGATTGGCGCCGTGCGCGCGGTGCTGCAATGAGCAAGCGCCTGTTCGACCTGGCCTGCGCGCTGGCCGGATTGCTGCTGCTCTCGCCGCTGCTGGCGCTCACCGCGCTCTGGATCCGCTTCGATTCCTACGGGCCGGTCCTGTTTCGCCAGCAGCGCGTCGGCCGCGGCGGGGCCACCTTCACCATTTACAAATTCCGCACCATGACGCTGGCAAGCGAAGCGGCCGGCCAGCTGACGGTGGGGTGCGACCGGCGCATCACGCGCGCCGGGAAATTCCTGCGCCGCTACAAGCTCGACGAACTGCCGCAGCTGTTCAATGTCGTGCTCGGGCACATGAGCCTGGTGGGGCCGCGCCCGGAAGTGCCGCGCTACGTGGCCAGCTACCCGCCCACGGTGCGCGCCATCGTGCTCTCGGTCGCGCCCGGCATCACCGACTGGGCCTCGATCCTGTACAAGGACGAAAACGCCATCCTTGGGCGCGCCGCCAATCCCGAGCAGGCCTACCTCGAGACGATCCTGCCGGTCAAGCTGGAGTACTACGTGCGCTATGTCAGGGAGCAAAATTTCTGGACCGACCTGCGCATCATCTTCAGCACCCTGGCCGCGCTGGTGCGCTAGGGGGCCTGCCATGGTCTCGTTCGCCGCGCTGGTGCACCTGGCCGACGCCGCCCTGGTGTTTCCCGCCGCCGCCGCGATCAGCGCATCCTTGGTGGCCCGGCGCGCCTGGCGCATGGCGTTCTGGTGGTCGTTCCTGTTCGCGCTGGGAATCGGGCTGGTCGGCGCCAGCAAGGTCGCCTGGCTGGGCTGGGGAGCGGGCCTTCCCGCGCTCGGCTTCGAGGCCGTCAGCGGCCATGCCACCGGGGCGAACGCCTTGTTCCCGACCTTGTTTTTCTTGTTGCTGCAGCGCGGGACGCGTCCGCTGCGCGCCGCCGCCACCGGCCTCGGTATCGCGCTCGGCCTGACGATCGGCGTGCTGCTGGTCGTGCAGCGCGAACACAGCCTGGC
>JBAQKU010000396.1:0-1661 GCA_049301315.1 Telluria sp. | reverse complement strand
GCCTTGAACATGCTGTGCGCGCAGAGCAAATATCCGATCGATGCGGTGCTGGCCTGGCAGTTTTCGGAGCAGTTGGGCGCTTATCCGCCCGGCACCTTCGTGCGCCTTGCCAGCGGCGCGGTGGCGGTGGTGACGCACCGGGCCGGCGCGCACGGCGTGCTGGCGCTGCATGTGCTCAAGGACGCCGACGGCAAGCCGCTGGCCTCGCCCCAGCCGCGCCACAGCAGCGAGGCCGGCTGCGCGATCGAGGCCGCGCTGCACGAAGACGAGGCCGCGGTGCGCTTTAGCATGCAGCGCGTCTGGGGCGAACTGGCCAGCCTGTAAGCCCGGTCCTAGCGCGCGTGGGAGGCAAGGAAGGCGGGCATGGCGGCGATCCGGTCGGCGTTGACCTTCTGCACCATCGGGCGCTCGCCCATCTGCTTCAGGTACTGCGCGACGGGCAGGCCGGCCAGCACGTCTTCGCCGTAGATCTTCTTGGTGGCCGCCGCTATCAGCGGCAGGTGCGCGATCGCGGCGCAGTCGGCCATGCTGAACTGCTCCCCGCCCACGAACGGTGCGAACCTGGCCAGCGCGGCGAACGCCGGCACATTCTTGGCCAGCAGCTTGCGCACGCGCGCCTTGACCTCGTCGGTCACGCTGCCGCCGAAGAAGGCCTCCGCGTACAGCTCGCGCGCGACCAGCTCGAGGTGCAACTCCAGGAAGGTGGTCAGTTCATGTATCCGCGCCGCGGCGAACGGGTCGGCCGGCAGCAGCGCCGGCTGCGGGTGGCACGCTTCGATGTAGTTCACCAGCACCTGCGACTCGGTCAGGATGCCGTGTTCGGTCTCGAGGAAGGGAATTTTCCCCAGCGGCGACCTGGCCAGCAACTCGGGCGACTGGCCGGGCGCCACTTCGGATTCCTTGAAAGCGACGCCCTTCTCGAGCAGCGCCAGCTTGACCTTGTTGTAATAGTTGCTTACGGAGAAACCGCATAGTGTCAACATGAATGGACTTCCTTAAGGTTAGTGCGAAAGCTGTTGCAACTTGCGCTCGACGAATGTTTTTAACTCGGGCGACAGGGTGCCCGATTCCTTGGCCTGCTGGAAGGCGGCAAGCGCCTCGGCGTTACGTTTTTCAAGCTGCAGCGAAATTCCCAGCCCCAGCAGCGAGACGCCATTGCCCGGGTCGCTGCGCAAGGCGGCCTGGTACTGCTCGATCGCCTCCCGCTGGCGCTGTTCGCGCTGCAGCGCCCCGGCCAGGAAAGCATGATACTGCGCGCCGCCGGCCGCGTAAGGCAAGGTCCGCATCAGGGTGTCGATGCCGGAGCTGCCGCGCTCGATCTGCAGGCGTGCCAGCAGCATCGCCATCGACGGCTGGCGCGGCTCGAGCGTCAGGCTCAGCTGCAACTGGCGCATCGCCTCGTCGTGGCGGTGGCTTTCGATCAGCAATCCGATCAGGGTCTGGCGCGCCGCGTCGTGGCGCGGGTCTGCCTGCAGCGCCTGCTGCAGCGCGCCGATCGCCTCGCCGTTCCTGGCTTCCTTCAGGGCTGCCAGTGCGCGCCGGTACTCGCTTTCGGCGCGCTGCTGGGCTGACATGTCGCGTCCCTCAGGCACGGGCGCCGGCGTCGTCTTGGCGGCCGGGGCGCTCGTTTTCGGTGCCGCCCTGGCGCTTGCCGCCTGCGC
>JBAQKU010000395.1:0-5617 GCA_049301315.1 Telluria sp. | reverse complement strand
GGTTGTCGCGCTGTTCGCATCGGCCAGGCTGATGCAGGCAGTCAGGAAACCGCCCTCCATGGTGGCAAGACGGCACGCTTCCTTGAACAGCGCGTCGCGGTCGCGGATGCGCACGATCGCCGAGTTGATCCCGCTTAGCACCGCGTACACGCGGTTCAGACGGGCGATCCTGGCCTGCGCCTGCACCCGCTCGCTGATATCGTGCGACAGCAGGAAGCGACAGGCGCGTCCCCTGTAGGCCAGAGGATGCGAGGTGATCTCGACGTCGATCAGCGTGCCATCTTTCTTGACGTGGCGCCAGGCGCCCGATTTCTCTAGCCTGTCGGGCGCGCCGCGCAGGCTTTCGTACAATCTGGGCAGGTCTTCGGCCGGACGCAGGTCGGCGATGGTCATGGCCAGGAATTCGGCCTCGGAATAGCCGTAATGAACTACAGCGGCCGTGTTGACCGCCAAAAATGCGAGCGTGTCCAGGTCATACACCCACATCGGAATGGGGTGGGCCTGGAACAATTCATTAAACGATGTGTCGTTCGTTAGTGTCATGGAAGAAAATCGGGCCGAGCGGGCGTCGCAGCTCATTGTGTCCGACATGCCCACAACTGTCAGTTAGCGCAGCTACATCCATTCGGTTAGCGCGCCCGCACTTATTTCTTGTCGACATCACTGGAGAAGTCCAGCTGCGGCGCTTCCTGCTCCCCGTTGTCCTCGGCCGGCGCCGGCTCCGGCTCCAGGGCCGGCGCGTCGATCTTCAGCTCGAGCTGTTCGGTCATGTCGACCTTCTGTTCGACCGACACCAGGCCTGGGAAGGCGATGATCAGGGTAACCATGATCACCTGGATCACCACGAACGGGATGGCACCCCAGTAAATGTCGGTCGTCTTGACTTCCTTGGGCGCGACCGAACGCAGGTAGAACAGGGCGAAACCGAAAGGCGGATGCATGAACGAGGTCTGCATGTTCACGCCCAGCAGCACGCCGAACCAGATCAGGTCGATGCCCAGCTTTTGCGCGACCGGACCGACCAGCGGCACCAGGATGAAGGCGAGTTCGAAGAAATCGAGGAAGAAGGCCAGCACGAAGAACATGATGTTGACTACGACCAGGAAGCCGGTGGCGCCGCCCGGCAGGCTCGAGAGCAGATGCTCGACCCACAGGTCGCCATTGATGCCGCGAAACACCAGCGCAAACACGGTCGAGCCGATCAGGATGAACATCACGAAGCACGACAGGCGCGTGGTCGAGTTCATGGCCTGCTTGAGCAGGCTCCAGGACAGGCGCCCGTTGATCAGCGCGAGGATCAGCGCGCCGAGCGCACCCATGCCGCCGCCTTCGGTCGGGGTGGCCAGGCCGATGAAGATGGTGCCCAGCACAAGGAAGATGAGGGCCAGCGGCGGAATCAGCACGAACACCACGCGTTCGGCCATGCGCGAGAGCAGGCCCAGCTTGAAGTAGCGGTTCGCCAGCGCCAGCGCGAAGGCGGCGCCGACTGCGACCGCGGTCGAGAAGATACCCAGTTCGTCCTGCGCCAGCTGCGGATGGCTGGCGCCGTACCCGGCCGCGAAGGCGTAGCCGAGTGCCACCGTGGCCACGACCAGGGCCAGCAGCGAGCGCACGCCGCTGTCGCCGTTGGGCTCGCGCAGGTTGCGCGCTTCGAGCGGAAGGGCAGGCACGTGCTTCGGCTTGAAGATCGATACCGCCAGCACATAGCCGGCGTACATCGCGGTCAGCAGCAGGCCGGGGACGAAGGCGGCCTTGTACATGTCGCCCACCGAGCGGCCCAGCTGGTCGGCCATCACGATCAGCACCAGCGAGGGCGGGATGATCTGCGCCAGCGTGCCGGAGGCGGCGATCACGCCGGTTGCGATGCGCTTGTCGTAGCCGTAGCGCAGCATGACCGGCAGCGAAATGAGGCCCATCGAAATGACGGAAGCGGCCACCACGCCGGTGGTCGCGGCCAGCAGCGCGCCCACGAAGATGACCGCGTAGGCGACGCCGCCGCGAATCGGCCCGAACAGCTGCCCGATGGTGTCGAGCAGGTCCTCGGCCATGCCGGAGCGCTCCAGGATCAGGCCCATGAAGGTGAAGAAGGGAATCGCCAGCAGCGTGTCGTTGGCCATGATGCCGAAGATCCGGTTCGGCAGCGCCTGCAGCAGCTCGGGCCGCAGCAGGCCCAGTTCAATGCCGACCAGGCCGAAGAACAGGCCGTTCGCAGCAAGCGAGAACGCGACCGGAAAACCCGACAGCAGGAAGACGACCAGTGCCCCGAACATGATCGGGGCCAGGTTCGCGATGATGAATTGTTCCATGTATCCCCAGCTCTCTATTTATTGTTATGGATGTGTCAGGACAGCTTGTTGGCGGCCTTGATCGCCTCGATCTCGTCGGCCGGCGTGCCGCCGTGGCGGCCGAACCGGCTCTCGTCGATGCGTCCGGCCAGGAACGCGATGCGCTTGATGATTTCGGAAATGCCTTGCAGTATCAGCAGCGCGAAGCCGACCGGCACCAGCAGCTTGGCCGGCCACACGATCAGGCCGCCCGCGTTGCTCGACATCTCGGCGCTGACGATCGAGATGCGCGCGAACGGGATGCCGAAGTACAGCACCAGCAGGCACACCGGGAGCAGGAACACCAGGTAGCCGAACAGGTCGATCCAGGCCTGGGTGCGTTTCGAGAAGCGGCCGGTGACGACGTCGATGCGCACGTGTTCGTCGCGCTTGAGGGTATAGGCGCTGGCCAGCATGAAGATGGCCGCGAACAGGTACCACTGGATTTCGAGCCACGCATTCGAGCTGCGGTTGAAGGCGTAGCGGATCAGCGCATTGCCGGCGCAGATCAGCACCGCGGCCAGCAGCGCCCAGCTGACCGCCTCCGCGATTTTCTCGTTGAGCTGGTCGATGCGGCGCGAAAGTGAGATGAACATGTGATTCTCCATTGGGGTGGGCAGGGCCGGCTGGCGCTGCCCCGCGGGACGGGCAGGATCGCTGCCCGCGCCATCCAGCCTGAACCTACTGCGCCAGTTGCGCGCGCACGCGGGCAATCGCCGCGCGCACCTGGCGCGGGGCGGTGCCGCCGATATGGTCGCGCGCCGCCACCGAGCCTTCCAGCGTGAGCACGGCGAACACGTCGTCGTCGATCAGCGCCGAGAACTGGCGCAGCCGCTCGAGCGACATTTCCGACAGGTCGCAGCGCGCCTCGTCGCAGGCGCGCACCGCGCGCGCCACCGCCTCGTGCGCGTCGCGAAACGGCAGGCCCTTCTTGACCAGGTAGTCGGCCAGGTCGGTGGCGGTGGCGTAGCCCTGCAGCGCGGCCGCGCGCATGGCCTCGGGCTTGACGCTGATGCCGCCGGCCATGTCGGCGAAAATGCGCAGCGTGTCGATGACCGTGTCGACGGTGTCGAACAGCGGCTCCTTGTCCTCCTGGTTGTCCTTGTTGTAGGCCAGCGGCTGGCCCTTCATCAGGGTCAGCAGGCCGATCAGGTGGCCGTACACGCGGCCGGTCTTGCCGCGCGCCAGTTCCGGCACGTCCGGGTTCTTCTTTTGCGGCATGATCGAGGAACCGGTGCAGAAGCGGTCGGCGATGTCGATGAAGCCGACCCGCGGACTCATCCAGATGACCAGTTCTTCCGACATGCGCGAAATATGCGTCATGATCAGCGCGCTCGCGGCGCAGAACTCGATCGCGAAATCGCGGTCCGAGACGGCGTCGAGCGAGTTGAAGCAGACCTCGTCGAAACCGAGCGTGCGGGCCACCCGTTCGCGGTCGATCGGGAACGTGGTGCCGGCCAGCGCGGCCGCGCCCAGCGGCAGGCGGTTGACGCGCTTGCGGGTGTCGGCCATGCGTTCGCAGTCGCGCCCGAACATCTCGACATAGGCCAGCATGTGGTGGCCGAAGGTGATCGGCTGCGCCACCTGCATGTGGGTAAAGCCCGGCATGATGGTATCGGCGTGGCGCTCGGCCAGCTCGAGCAGGGCGCCGCGCAGCGCCTTGAGCAGGTCGGAGATGTCGTCGATCGCCGCGCGCAGGTAAAGGCGGATGTCGGTTGCGACCTGGTCGTTGCGCGAGCGGCCCGTGTGCAGGCGCTTGCCGGCGTCGCCCACCAGTTCGGTCAGGCGCTTCTCGATATTGAGGTGGACGTCTTCCAGGTCGAGCAGCCACTCGAAGCTGCCGGCCTCGATTTCAGCCTTGATCTGGGCCATGCCGCGCTCGATCTCGGCGCGGTCGCCGGCGCTGATGATGCCCTGCGCGGCCAGCATCTCGGCATGCGCGAGCGAGCCGGCGATGTCGAACAGGGCCAGGCGTTTGTCGAAAAATACGGAAGCGGTATAGCGTTTGACCAGGTCGGAGACCGGTTCGGAAAAGCGGGCCGACCAGGCTTCGCCCTTGGAGGAAAGTTGTGCAGTCATTATCGAAATCCAGTTGATTTACCTGATTATAAACAAGGACAGGACCGGGCGGGCATTTCTGTCAATACCGGCGCCGCCGGCCGCGACGGTATTTGAGCGTATGTTTGCATGACACCGGAATCGTGCCGGGCCCGGCCGTTCGCATGACGGCGCGCGCGCAGGAGAACATGAGGAGCGCCGCAAACGGCGGTAGAATTGTTTTTTCAGCAGGAGTGGGTGCAGCCATGTCCAGTTTAAGGATCACTACCGACCGGACCGAACTCGATGTTTCCATGGTCTACAGGTATCTCAGCGAACAATCGACCTGGGCGGTCGGGATTCCGCGCGCCATCGTCGACCGGGCCATCGAAAATTCGCTCTGTTTCGGCGGCTATGTCGACGACCGCCAGGTTGCCTTCGCGCGCGTGGTGACCGATTACGCCACCTTCGGCAACCTCGACGACATGTTCGTGCTTCCCGAATTCCGGCGCCGCGGTTACAGCAAGGAGTTGCTCAAGGCAGTGCTGGGGCATCCGAGCCTGCAGGGCCTGCGCCGCCTCACGGTGGCCACCAACGACGCCCACGGCCTGTACGCGCAGTTCGGTTTCACGCCGCCGCAACATCCCGAGTCGCTCATGGAGCGCTACTTCCCGAACCTCTACGTTTCCTGATGCGCCAGGCGGCCACCCGTGCCGCCGAAGCGCACGCGACTTGCGCATCAGCAAGTGCCCGGCAGCGCGCGCGGGTATGCTGGACCTTTCCAACGCGGCGCCCTCATCGGCAGGTCAGAGGTATTATTTTATTCATAACTACCGCCAGCGCCGGGGATGCGCGCGACAGCACGATCGCGAGCGCGCACATGAGAGGGCAGCGTTTACCAGACCAACCTTTGGCAAGGAGGAGACCGTCATGCTCGATTTGCTGCGCCGCGGCGCGCTCGCAGGGCTGCTGGCCGCCACGACACTGGTGCAGGCGAGCCCGGCCGCACCCCAGGGATCGCTTGTCATCATCGGCGGCGCCTTGCGCGCCGATAACGCCCAGGTGTGGGAGCGCATCGTGGCGCTGGCCGGAGGCAAGGGCGCGCGCATTGCGGTGTTCGCATCGGCGGCCGCCAATCCGGAGCGCGCGGCCGCCAGCAGCGTAGAGCGGCTCAACAAGTACGGGGCCAACGCGTTCGTGGTGCCGGTCGCGGTCAAACTGGCCGGGACCGATTTCCAGGCGGCGGCCGACGACCC
>JBAQKU010000394.1:0-3593 GCA_049301315.1 Telluria sp. | reverse complement strand
GCGCTGGCCAGGCTGCAGCGCAACGGCGCGCTGCGCGACCGATTGTCGGCCGCGGCCCTGGCCCACATGCAGGCGCATCACACGCCGCAGGCGGTGGGCCAGCAGTACGTTGATGCGATCGAGTACTTCGCGCATCACAGCGCGCACAGTCACTACCGCGCGTTGCTGGAGTCCATCGGCGCCCTTGAGGGCGAGCCGGCCGACAGCGACCTGGCCGACGCCGCCCACGCGATCGCGGCCAACCAGCCGCCGCGCGGACCGCGCCAGCTGCTGGTGGACGTCTCGGCCGTGGTGCAGTCCGACATCAAGACCGGTATCCAGCGCGTGGTGCGCAGCGTGCTGCTGGCCATGATCGCGGCGCCGCCGGCAGGCTTTCGGGTCGAGCCGGTGTACAGCCACGGCGGCAACCGCAGCTACCAGTACGCGCGCCGCTTCACGCTCGGCATGGTGGGCGAAGCGGAACTGGCGATGGAAGACGCTCCGATCGAAGTGCGGCGCGGCGACGTGTTCCTCGGCCTCGACCTGTTTACCAACGGCACCTCGCAAAACCAGGCGCTGCTGCAGGATATGCGCGACCACGGCGTCGGCATCTACTTCGTGGTGTTCGACATCCTGCCGATGCTGCGCCCGGACGTGTTCCCGTTCGGCACCGAGCAGTATTTCGGCGACTTCCTGCGCACCGTGGCCAAGGTGTCGGACGGCATCGTGTGCATCTCGCGCGCGGTGGCCGACGAACTGGCCGGCTGGATCGGCGAGCAGAGCGAAAAACGCCTGGCCCCGCTCAAGATCGGTTACTTCCACCTGGGCGCCGACATCGACGCGAGCGCGCCTTCCTTCGGGCTGCCGCCCGATGCCGCGCACGTGTTCGACTGCGTGCAGGCGCGCCCCAGCTTCCTGATGGTGGGCACGCTCGAGCCGCGCAAGGGCCACGCGCAGGCGCTGGCCGCGTTCGAGCTGCTGTGGGCGCAGGGCGCCGAAATCAACCTGGTCATTGTCGGCAAGCAGGGCTGGATGGTGGACGCGCTGGCCGCACGCATGAAGGAGCACCCGGAGCGCGACCGGCGCCTGTTCTGGCTGCCCGGGGTGTCCGACGAAATGCTGCTCAAGCTGTACGCGGGCGCGGCCGCGCTGCTGGCCGCGTCCGAAGGCGAGGGCTTCGGGCTGCCGCTGATCGAGGCGGCCCAGCACAACACGCCCATCATCGCGCGCGAGCTGCCGGTGTTTCGCGAAGTGGCCGGCGAGCACGCCTATTATTTCGACGGCCTGGGCGCCGAGGAACTGGCCGCCACCGTGCACGCCTGGCTCGCTCTCAGGGACCAGGGCAAGGCGCCGCAATCGACCGGCATGCCGTGGCTGACCTGGAGTGAAAGCGCACAGCAATTGCTCAATGCGGTGCTGCGCCAGCAGTGGTACAAGGAATTACCCGGATCGTAATGCGCCGGCGCGCCGAAAGTCTTGAACTATTGGCCATATTGCATTACAATAATTTTTTGCAATTTTGTCAATTTCCTTTCGGAACGCTCATGTACGACAGCAATACTATTGCCGCCGTCATTCCCAGTTACCGCGTCACGCGCCATATCCTGGCCGTGATCGCGAGCATCGGGCCTGAGGTCGGCCGCATCTATGTGGTTGACGACAAGTGCCCGGACGGCTCGGGCGCCTTCGTGCGCGCCAACTGCGGCGACCAGCGCGTGCAGGTGCTCGAACACAGCGAGAACCAGGGCGTGGGCGGCGCCGTCATGACCGGTTACGCGGCCGCCATGGCCGACGGGGCCAAGGTGATGATCAAGATCGACGGCGACGGCCAGATGGACGGCTCGCTGATTCCCAATTTCATCGCGCCGATCCTGGCCGGCCAGGCCGACTATGCCAAGGGCAACCGTTTCTTCGACCTCGAGCAAGTGCGCGCGATGCCGCCGATGCGCCTGTTCGGCAACGCGATGCTGTCGCTGCTGACCAAGCTCTCGTCCGGCTACTGGAACCTGTTCGACCCGACCAACGGCTATACCGCGATCCATGCCGATGCCGCGCGCCACCTGCCGTTCGCGAAGATCAGCCGGCGCTATTTCTTCGAGACCGACATGCTGTTCCGCCTGAACACCCTGCACGCGGTGGTGATCGACGTGCCGATGGACGCGGTCTACGGCGACGAAGTGAGCAACCTGAAAATCTCGCGCATCGTGACCGAATTCATGATCAAGCATGTGCGCAATTTTTTCAAGCGCCTGTTCTACAACTATTACCTGCGCAACGTGTCGCTGGCCTCGATCGAGCTGCCGCTGGGCGTGCTCATGATCGTTGTTGGCGGCATCTACGGCGTGTCGCACTGGATCACGTCGGCCAACACGGGCGTGCCGACGCCGGCCGGCACCGTGATGCTGGCGGCGCTGCCGATCATGATGGGCGTGCAGCTGACGCTGGCCTTCCTGGCGCATGACATCGCCTCGGTCCCGCAGCACCCGCTGCACCTGAAAACCCGGTTCCGCAGCGCGCATGCGTAAGCTTGTGTTCCGTCACCGGCAATTTTTGGTGTACCTGGCGGGCGGCCTGCTGTGCGCCCTGATCGACGTCGGGCTGATGCAACTGCTGATCGGCGCCGGTGTCAATCATGTGGCCGCGGTCAGCGCCGGCTTTGCGGCCGGGCTGCTGGTCAATTACAGCTTTCATTCCAGCGTGACTTTCCAGGGCTCGCCCACGGCGGCCAGTTTCATGCGCTATGCCTGCGTGGTGGGGGGCAATTACCTGCTCACGCTTGCCTTCGTGAGCCTGTCGGTGGCGCTGGCCGACAGTGCGCTGGCGGGCAAGCTGCTGTCGCTGCCCGTGGTTGCGATCAACGGTTTTTTCCTCGGAAAATATTGGATATTCAAATGACCCAGACCAGCCCCCAGGGGCCAGCGACATTGCGCTCCGGTAGCGCCGCCTTCCAGGCCTTGCTGTGGAGCGCGCTGGGCGCGCTCGGTATTTTCCTGTACCTGCGCACGGCCGGGATGTATCCGGTGGTCATGGCCGACGAGTGGACCTACAGCCTGCACGCCAGGCTCACCCCGCTGAGCGAATCGATCCTGCCTTCCTACCTGTATTTGTGGATCTTCCGTGCCACCAGCGCCTGCGGCACCGGCTTCCTGGACTGCGCGCGCGCGCTCAACGTTGCGTTCTTCGTGGCCGCCGCGCCATTCATCTACCTGCTCGGTCGCACCGTGTGCAGCAAGCGCGTGGCCGCCTTCGTCGCCTTGCTGTGCCTGCTGTCGCCGCTCGCGTCGTTTACCGCCTTCTTCATGCCGGAGGCGCTGTATTTCTTCCTGTTCTGCGTGCTGGCCTGGGCCTCGCTTGCGCTGCGCGAGGCGCCTGCGGTGCGCTACGCACTGGTCACCGGCGCCCTGCTCGGCGTGATGTCGCTGGTCAAGGTGCACGCACTGTTCCTGCTGCCGGCGCAGATCGCCTTCGCCATCGTGCTCGCGTGGAACGCGCGCGCCAGGGCGACGTGCAAGACGCGAATTCGTCGTTCCCGCGCAGGCGGGAACCCCATTTCGCAGCACACCGATGCAGCCGGCATTAATGGAATGCACACAAAATTGGGTTCCCGCCTGCGC
>JBAQKU010000393.1:0-4718 GCA_049301315.1 Telluria sp. | reverse complement strand
GGGTTATCGGCACCACGTCCGCGTATTTCCTGGCCAAGGCCGGGCACGAGGTCACCGTCATCGAGCGCCAGCCGCAGGCCGGGATGGAGACCAGTTTCGCGAATGCCGGCGAAGTCTCGCCCGGGTGCTCGGCGCCGTGGGCCGGCCCCGGCATCCCGCTCAAGGCGCTCAAGTGGCTGCTGCAGAAGCACAGCCCGCTGGTGGTGCGCCCCGGGCTCGATCCGCACATGTGGCGCTGGATGGGCCAGATGCTGATGAACTGCAACCAGAAGAGCTACGAGCGCAACAAGGGCCGCATGCTGCGCTTGGCGCAGTACAGCCGCGAATGCCTGGTCCGGCTGCGCGCCGACACCGGCATTGCCTACGACGAGCGCAGCCAGGGCACCTTGCAGGTATTCCGCACCCAGCACCAGGTCGACGAGGCAGCCGGCGATATCGCGCTGCTCGAGCGCTACGGGGTGCGCCATGCACTGCTCGACCAGCAAGGCTGCGAGGCCGCCGAACCGGCGCTGGCCAGGGTGCGTGGGCGCTTCGTGGGCGGCCTGCAACTGCCTGACGACGAGACCGGCGACTGCTTCAAGTTCACCCAGGCCCTGGCCGCGCTGGCGCAGGGGCTGGGCGTCAAGTTCCGTTACGGGGTGGAGATCAAGCGCCTGTCCGTGGACCAGGAAAAAATCGCCGGCGTGCTCACTTCGAAGGGCGAACTGAAGGCCGATGCCTACGTGCTGGCGCTGGGCAGCTACTCGCCGCTGCTGCTGCGCGAGGTCGGCATCGGCATCCCGGTGTATCCGGTCAAGGGGTATTCGATCACGCTGCCGGTCATCGATGCGCAGGGCGCGCCGCAATCGACCGTGCTCGACGAAACGCTCAAGGTCGCGATCACGCGCTTGGGCGAACGGATCAGGGTCGGCGGCACGGCCGAGATCACCGGTTATGACCTGCGCTTGCGCGAGGAGCGGCGCGAGACCTTGCTGCACTCCGTGCGCGAGCTGTTTCCGGAGGGCGGGGACAGCGCGCAGGTGGAGTTCTGGTGCGGGCTGCGCCCGATGACGCCGGACGGCACGCCCGTGCTCGGCCCTGCGCGCTATCGCAACCTGTTCCTCAACACCGGGCACGGCACGCTGGGCTGGACCATGTGCTGCGGGTCGGCGCGCGTGGTGGCCGACCTGGTGTCGGGGCGCCAGCCGGACATCAGCGTCGAGGGCCTGTTCATGGACCGCTACGGCAGGTAGCGCCAGCTGCTAGCCCGGCGGCTTGTCGTCCTCGTCCAGCGGGTCGGACGGCGCGGCGCCCGGAATCGTGTACTTCTCTTCGGCCCAGGCGCCCAGGTCGATCTGTTTGCAGCGCTCGGAGCAGAACGGGCGGTACTTGTTGGCCTCGCTCCATTCGACTTTCTTGGCGCAGGTGGGGCAGCTTACAACGGTCATGGCATTCGCTTACATCGTTAAAAGTTACACAGCGTGAGCTCGAACGGCACGTCCTCTTCCAGCGGCTTCGGCTTCAGGTCGCCGCCTTGGGTGGTGAATCGCACCCACAGCATGTATTTGTTGGCGGAAATTTCCGGGATCGCGCCCAGGGTTTCGTCGAGCGTCAGGCGCAGCATCTGGTACACCTTCCCCTGCAGCATTTGCTGATAGCTGCCGGCGTTGGCAATCATCTTGACCGGCGCACCGGAGTCGCGCAGCAGGCGCAGCACCAGGGCCAAGGCATCGAACAGCGGGGCAAGCGGCGCGAACCAGTTGACGATGTCGTTGAAACGCTGTTCGGCGCTGCGCTTTTGCCAGGCGTGGTACGAGGGCAGGTCGAATTCGCAGGCACCGCCGGGGATGATGGTGCGCCCGCGGATGCTCATCAGCCATTCGTTGTCGCGCACGTTCTGGCCGGTCTTGCCTTGCGACGCGACCAGCGCGGCACTGACCTTCTCGAGTTCGCCCAGCACCGAGTCGAGCATGTCGGTCGCGACGTTGGGATTGCAGCGGTAGCCCAGCAGGCTTTGCTTCTGGCGTTCCAGTTCCTGCAGCAGGTCGGACTTGAGGTCGGCGCGGCCGGCAACTTCAAGCATGTCGAAAATGGTGGCAAGGGCAACGTGGTGCTGCATTGGATGTTCTTGTTGGACAAAGAACTTGAACTTCTCATACAGGTCTTCCAGCCGCAACAACGTGCGTATGCGCTCGTTGAAAGGGTATTCGTAGACGATCAAAATGACATCCCTTTATAGGTGGGCTGGAGAACAATCCCGTGATTCTGTATCAAGCTGCGCAAAATTACAAACGTTCCCTGGGCTGTGCCGCCATTCTTTCAGCGCAGTCGAGATAAAACCGGTGCAGCCGTTCCACCTGGGGAGCGAGCGCTTCGATGCCATCGTCGTTGCTGATGACGTCGTCGGCGCCGGCCAGCCTGGCCTGGCGCGTCACCTGTGCCGCCATGATGGCCTTGACCTGCTCTTCTTGCAAGCCATTGCGGGCCATTACGCGGGAAATTTGTATATTTTCGGGACAGTCGATGGCCAGCACCCGCTCAACCTGGCCCGGCCAGGTTCCCGATTCGAGCAGCAGGGGCACCACGAAGATCAGGTAGGGACCGTCGGCAACGGCCGCCGCGGCATTGGTCGCAGCGCGGATGAGGGGATGGAGGATCGCTTCCAGGCGCTGCCGGGCAGCGGGGTCGGAGAACACCAGGGCGCGCATCCGGGCACGGTCGAGCGCGCCTTCAGGGGTGGCAAACTCGGGCCCGAACTCGGCCACGATGGCGGGCATCGCCGCGCCGTGCGGCGCGGTCAGGGAATGGGCGATCAGGTCGGTGTCGATGACCGAGGCGCCGTGCGCGGCGAACATGTCGGCCACCGTGCTCTTGCCGCAGCCGATGCCGCCGGTCAACCCGACGCTGAAACGGTCCTGCTTTTTGTCCATGCGATTGTTCTCGGCCTGCACGTCGTCAGCCCAGCATGCCTTGGGTGAAGCGCGCGATCGGCGTTCCGTACAAAAGGGCAATGAAACCCGCAGCCGCCAGGTAGGGGCCGAACGGAATCGGCTTTTCGCGTCCGTGTTTGGCGAACACGATCAGGCTGATGCCGACCAGCGCGCCCACGACGGACGAGAGCAGGATGATGGTCGGCAGCATGGTCCAGCCGAGCCAGGCACCGAGGGCTGCGAGCAGCTTGAAGTCACCATAGCCCATCCCCTCCTTGCCTGTCGCCAGCTTGAACAGCCAGTAGATCCCCCACAGCACCAGGTAGCCGGCCGCCGCGCCGATCACCGCCTCGCTGAGCGGCACGAAGGTGCCGTTCAGGTTGACCAGCAGGCCGGCCCACAGCAGCGGGAAGGTCAGGTCGTCGGGCAGCAGCTGGGTGTCGTAGTCGATCATCGTCATGGCCAGCAGCGAGTAGCCGAAAAACAGGGTCGCGAGGCCGGCCCAGCCGCTGCCGAAGGTCCACACCAGCAGCGCCGACAGCAGGGCGGTGGCCACTTCGACCAGCGGGTAGCGTATCGAGATGGGCGCCTTGCAGGCGCTGCATTTGCCGCCGAGGATGAGATAGCTCAGCACCGGGATGTTTTCCAGCGCCGTGATCTGGTGCCCGCAGTGCGGGCAGCTCGAGCGCGGCACCATCAGGTTGAAGCGGTCGGTGTGCGGCAGTTCCTTGCCGCTTTCGTGGGCGACGTAGTTGTCGGACTCGCGCTGCATCATCTTCGGAACGCGGTAGATCACCACGTTCAGGAAGCTGCCGATGAGCAGGCCGAACAGGCCGGCGGCCAGGCTGGCGCCAAGACTGGCTGGTGCGGCAAACAAAAGGGTGTCCGGTAGCATGTGTGTCCCAACGCTGAAAAAATGAAAAATGTGCTCTACGTCAATCTATTTTAGGGGTTTTTCCGCCGCTTGTGGGTGTTGCGCCCTCTGCCAGGCGGAAAACGCCGCCCCGATGAAGAGGTCGCCCTCGTAGCTCAGGTGATTGGTGTCCCGGTACATCAGCCTGCCGTCCTTCATGCCCCAGCAAAACTGCTGGTCGCATAGTTGCATGGCCGGGGAAAACAGTTCGACCGTCGGGAACTCGCGCAGCACCACCGCCAGCATCGCGTCGTGCTCGGCGCCTGCCTTGTCGAACCTTGCGCGCGCTACTGCGCACGGGACTTTGGTGTTCGAGCTGATGACGCCGGCGCGCTTGATGCAGGCGCGCGGGTCGAAGTCGAGCCAGGCGATGTCGTTCATGAAGATGACGTGCTTGCCGGCCTCGGTGAAGCGCTTGAAGGTGTCGCGCATGGCGGCCGTCAGGGCCGGCCAGCCGCTGTGCAATTTCACCGCCGTCGAGATCACCACGGTCGTGATGGTGGGTGTCGCCAGCGCCAGTTCGAGCATCGGCTGGGTCACCTTCTGATACTCGTCGTCGGCCGCGGCCGGAAGGCCCCAGAACGGATGGCGCGTGCCCAGGAACAGCAGGTTGTCTCCCTGCTCGCGGTAGTGGCGGGTCAATCCGGCCACCACATGATAACCGTGGCTGTCGCCGATCAGGGCCACGGTGGGAGGGGCGTCCACCTTGTCGAGCAGGCAGTACTGGTAGGGCGTGGTAAAGCCGTAGCGCAGCTTGCATGCGGCTGCCTTGTCGCCGTCTTCCACCAGCACCAGCGCCTTGTTGTTGTGCTGGTTCTCGACAATGCCCGGGCGCAGCGGCAGGCCGGCGTTGCGCCACACATAGGCGCCGCCAGCGGCCACGGCCAGCATCAGCG
>JBAQKU010000392.1:0-4433 GCA_049301315.1 Telluria sp. | reverse complement strand
CACGAGGAGTGGCTCGCGCGGCGCGCGGTGGCGCGCTTTTTTCCGCAGGTGATCGCGCCCGCGCAGAAAAACCACCTGTACTATTTATCGACCTGGCACGAAGGCTGCACGCTGCAGGAGCGGCTTGACGCCGGCTACCATTTCACCGTGCCCGAACTGCTCGCCCTGGCCGAACAGCTGGTGCGCGCGGTCGGCGCGCTGCACCGGCGCAGCATCATCCACCGCGACATCAAGCCGGCCAATGTGCACCTTGGCCTCGATGGGCAGTTGCGCCTGCTCGACCTGGGCGTGGCGCAATCGGGGCTCGACGGCGGCGACCCGGCGCCGCGCGCGGGCACGCCCTCGTTCCTGGCGCCTGAGCAGTTCGACAACGCGCCCGCGAGCGTGCAAACCGACCTGTATGCGGTGGGCGTGACGCTCTCGCTCGCGCTCACGCGCCGCTATCCGTACGGCGAGATCGAGGCATTCCAGCATCCGCGTTTCGGCGAGCCGGTCAGCGCCACCCGTTATCGGCCCGACTTGCCGGGCTGGCTGGACAGGGTGCTGTACAAGGCGCTCGCGCGCGAGCCGCGCGAGCGCTTCGAAAGCGCTGAGGAATTCCTGCTTGCACTGGAACGGGGCGCAACGCGCCCGCTGCCGGCGCGCGCGCCGCTGCCGCTCGCCAGGCGCCATCCGGCCGGCATGTGGCGTGCGATTGCGCTGGCATCGGTGCTGTTCAACGTGTTTCTGCTATACCTGCTGGCGTGAGGCCCGCCCTGCCCGGCCCGCGCCCTGCACGCCGCTGCGCTACAATGGTGCATTCAGCTTCCACTTGTTCACCCCCATGATTGTTCTTGGCGTCGAATCGTCCTGCGATGAAACCGGCCTTGCGTTATATGACACGCAACGCGGCCTGCTGTCCCATGCGCTGCACTCGCAGGTGGCCATGCACGAGGAATACGGCGGCGTGGTGCCGGAACTGGCCTCGCGCGACCATATCCGGCGCGCCATCCCGCTGCTCGAGCAAACCCTGTCCAGGGCGGGCGTGGCGCTGAGCGAGATCGATGCGGTCGCCTACACCCAGGGTCCGGGCCTGGCCGGTGCGCTGCTGGTCGGCTCCTCGGTCGCGTGCAGCCTGGCCATGGCCATCGACAAACCGGTGCTGGGCGTGCACCACCTCGAAGGCCATCTGCTCTCGCCGCTGCTGGCGAACGATCCGCCGCAATTTCCTTTCATCGCGCTGCTGGTTTCGGGCGGGCACACCCAGTTGATGCGGGTCGACGGCGTCGGCCAGTACACCCTGCTCGGCGAAACGCTCGACGACGCGGCCGGCGAAGCGTTCGACAAGTCGGCCAAGCTGCTCGGGCTGGGCTACCCGGGCGGACCGGCGATTTCGCGCCTGGCCGAATTCGGCGACCCGCAAGCGTACAAGCTGCCGCGCCCGATGCTGCATTCGAAGGACTTCAACTTCAGCTTCTCGGGCCTGAAGACCGCGGTGCTGACGGTGGTGAAAAAGCACGAGCTGCAAGTCATCGCCAACATCTGCGAGCAGGACAAGGCAAACATCGCGCGCGGTTTCGTCGACGCCATCGTCGATGTGCTGACCGCCAAGTGCGTCAGCGCGCTCAGGCACACTGGACTCAAGCGCCTGGTGATCGCGGGCGGGGTGGGCGCCAATTCGCAGCTGCGCGCCTCGCTCGACGCGGCCGCGGCGGCCAGGAAATTCCGGGTCTACTACCCCGAGCTCGAGTTTTGCACCGACAACGGCGCCATGATCGCATTCGCTGGCGCCATGCGCCTGCAGATCAATCCGGAAGCGGCCAGGCGCGACTATTCGTTCAACGTGCGCCCGCGCTGGCCACTCGAAGAACTCAAGGCGGTGTAGGCGCGCGCCGAACTCGCACCCGTGAATTCGATCCTACCGTGTACCGTCCTTTTTCAAAAAATGGCAATATCAGCCGGTGATGTTTTCCCGGAGGTCATGTATGCGCGTAGTCAGCTGGAACATTCATTGGGGCTGTGGGAAGGACAGTCGAATCCGCATCCACGCGATCATCGACGTTCTTCGCAAACTCAATCCCGACGTGATCTGCCTGCAGGAAGTCGCAGCCAATCATCCCGAGCTCGAGGGCAACGCCAGCGCCAATCAGTTCCGCCAGCTGGCCGGCGCATTCGGCGGCTACCAGCCGGTACAGGAGCCGACCAGCGAAATCTACAAGAACAACATGCCACGCCTGTTCGGCAACCTGCTGTTGTCGAAATTTCGCATCACCCAGGTGCACCGCCACCTGCTGCCCTGGCCGCCCGATCCGGCCAGCCCGGCCGGTATGCCGCGCGGCATGATCGAAGCGGTGCTCGACGCGCCAGGCGGCAAGCTGCGCGTGCTCACCACCCACCTTGAATACTATTCGCCGGTGCAGCGCATGGCCCAGGTGCGCCATCTGAAATACCTGCATTGGGAAGCCTGCGAACGCGCGCGCATCTTCCAGCCCGACCCCAGCCTCGACGCGCCCTACCAGCTGGGCTTTCGGCCGGGCTCGGCGATCTACTGCGGCGACTTCAACTGCACGCCGGACTCGCCCGAGTATCGCGAAATGATCGCACCGGACGCCGCCATCACGCTGCCGCTGGTGGACGCGTGGCGCGCCAGGCACCCGGACATTGCGCGTGCGCCGACCGCCGGCCTGCACGGCTTTCGCTGGCCCGACAAGGCCGACTGCTACGATTACTTCTTCGTGACCGACGACCTGCTGCCGCGCGTGACCGAGGTCGAAGTGCAGTCCGAAACCTCGGCCTCGGACCACCAGCCGCTCGTCCTCGACCTGGCCTGACACTCAGGCCGCATCCCTGACAGGGCGCGCCTGGCGCTCGTACAGGAACTCCAGCACACGCGCGCGGTACTCGATGTACAACTCGTCGTGCGACAGCGCCAGCCGCGCGCGCGGGCGCGCCAGGCGCACCTGGACGATATCGCCGATGGTCGCGGCCGGGCCGTTGCTCATCATGACGATGCGGTCCGACAGCAGCACCGCCTCGTCGACGTCGTGCGTGACCATCACCACGGTCGAACCGGTCGCCGCCACGATGCGCAGCAGTTCGTCCTGCAGGTGCGCGCGCGTGAGCGCATCGAGCGCGCCGAACGGCTCGTCCATCAGCAGCACCTTCGGCTCCATCGACAGCGCGCGCGCAATGCCCACGCGCTGCTTCATCCCGCCCGATATCTCGTTGGGGCGCTTGGCGGAGGCGGAGCTCAAGCCCACCAGCGCCAGCGCCGCCGCGGTGCGCTCGCGCATCCTTGACGCCGATTCCCTGGCGCCGAACACGCGTTCGACCGCCAGGTACACATTCTGGAAACAGCTAAGCCAGGGAAGCAGCGAATGATTCTGGAATACGACGGCGCGCTCGGGCGACGGTCCGGCGATCTCGCGCCCGGCGCAAATAAGCACGCCGTCGGTCGCCGTGCTCAAGCCCGCGAGAAGATTGAGCAGCGTCGACTTGCCGCAGCCGGAATGGCCGATCAGGGTGATGAATTCGCCCTGTGCGACCGTCAGGTTCACGTTCGCGAGCGCGTGGAAGCTCCCTTTCTTGGTCTCGAAGACCATTTCCGCGTGCTGCACTTCGATAAATTTTGGCGCGCCCATGTCAGCTCCCGGTTTCTTCATACGTAAACGATCTGGCCAGCGCCACCAGCGCCTGCTCCAGCACCAGTCCGACCACCCCGATCACGCCGATGGCGACGATGATGTGCGGGACGTTCAGGTTGTTCCATTCATCCCAGACCCAGAACCCGATGCCCACGCCCCCGGTCAGCATTTCGGCGGCCACGATCACCAGCCAGGCGGTGCCGATGGCCAGCCGCACGCCGGTGAGCATGTAAGGCAGCACCGACGGCAGCAGGATCTTCGTGAAGACCTTCCACTCCGACAGGTTCAGCACGCGCGCCACGTTCATGTAGTCCTGCGGCACGCGCCGCACGCCGACCGCGGTGTTGATGATCATCGGCCAGATCGAGCAGATGAAGATCGACCAGATCGCGGCCGGATCGGCGGCCTTGAACACGAGCAGCCCGATCGGCAGCCAGGCCAGCGGCGACACCGGCTTGAGCAGGCTGATGACCGGGTTGAACATCCCTGCCAGGAATTTGAAGCGCCCGATCAGGAAGCCGAGCGGGATGCCGACCGCGGCCGCCATGCCGAAGCCCACCGCCACGCGCTTGAGCGAGGCAAGGATGTTCCAGCCGATGCCCTGGTCGTTCGGGCCCTTCCGGTAGAACGGGTCGGAGAACAGCCTTAGCGCCTCGTCCCAGGTCACCAGCGGCGTGGGGATGCCGGGGTTCCTGAGCGCGATGATGTGCCAGGCCAGCACCAGCAGGGCGAGCCCGAACAGCGGCGGCAGGACCGCAAGCGCGAGGCCGCGCATGCGCCCCTGGCGCTTGCTGAAGCGCACTCCCTGGC
>JBAQKU010000391.1:0-4143 GCA_049301315.1 Telluria sp. | reverse complement strand
GGCGACTGGGGCGAGGCAGGGCGCGCCAAGGCGCCCGACGACGAGGACGCGCGGCCCCAGCTCGAAGCGAGCGCCCGCACGCTGCGCGAGCACCTGATGGAGCAGATGCGGGTCACTCCGCTCGGCGTACGCGACCGCGCGCTGGTCGAGCTGATCGTCGATGCGCTCGATGACAATGGCTACCTCGAGGAATCGCTCGACGAGATCCTGGCGCGCTTGCCGCCCGAACTGGAGATCGACGCCGACGAACTCAAGACGGCGCTGTCGCTGCTGCAAAGTTTCGATCCGGCCGGCGTGGGCGCGCGCTGCGCTTCCGAATGCCTGGCGCTGCAGATCAAGCGCCTGCCCGAAGTGCCGATGGTGACGCGCCGCACCGCGCTGCTGATCGTCGAGAACCACCTCACCTGGTTCGCGCAGCGCGAATTCAACAAGCTCAGGAAGGCGCTCGACTGCGACGACGAGGACCTGCGCGAAGCCCAGGTCGTGATCCGCCGCTGCAACCCGCATCCGGGCGCGGTGTTCGCCTCGGACGTGTCGGACTACGTGGTGCCGGACGTGATCGTGCGGCGCGCCAAGGGCGGCTGGAGCGTGACCCTCAATCACGACGTGATGCCGCGCCTGCGCGTCAACAGCCTGTATGCGAACCTGCTCAAGCAGGGCAGCCCGGGCCAGATGGGCGCGCAGTTGCAGGAAGCGAAGTGGCTGATCAAGAACATGCGCCAGCGCTTCGATACAATCTTGCGAGTTGCACAAGCAATTGTCGACCGTCAACGCAATTTCTTTTCGCATGGCGCGGTTGCCATGCGGCCCCTTGTTTTGCGCGAAATAGCTGATACACTTGGTTTACACGAGAGTACTATTTCTCGCGTAACAACTCAGAAATATATGCTGACCCCGCATGGCATGTTTGAGTTGAAATACTTTTTCGGCAGCCATGTCGCCACTGAAGCGGGGGGGGAAGCATCCTCGACGGCGATACGGGCACTCATCGTGCAATTGACAGGAGCTGAAGACCCTAAAAATCCATTATCCGATAGTAAGATTGCGGACATGCTGGGGGAACAGGGTATGGTCATCGCGCGCCGCACCGTGGCGAAATATCGCGAAGCACTCAAAATCCCGCCCGTCAGCCTGCGCAAGTCCTTGTAATTTACGTCGTTCCTCTGCGCCACAAGCGCGTACGAACCGCCTGTAACATAAGCGACATAAGGAGTGTGTATGAATCTCACAATCAGCGGACATCATCTCGAAGTGACACCAGCCATTCGTGACTACGTACAAAACAAACTCGAGCGCATCGTGCGCCATTTCGATCAAGTGATCGAAATTGAAGTGATTCTTACCGTCGATAACTTGACCGAAAAAGAAAAACGACAAAAAGCCGAAATCAACCTGCGGCTGTCGGGAAAAATGGTCAACGTAAAAAGCCTCGCGCAAGACCTGTACGCCGCGATCGACAGCCTGATCGACAAACTCGACCGCCAGGTCATGAAGCACAAAAACAAGGTCCAGGACCACGATCACCAAGCCATCAAGCACCTGCCTGAAGCAGAGCTGCAGGCCGCCGCGTAAGCCGGTTTCCGCTCTCCCGACCAATGCCGTCCAGCAATGCTCGACGGCATTTTTCATTATGTGAACGGGTAGGCACACGGCTGTGTGCGCAAAAAAGTGACTATAGGTAAGGTTTTTTGCGCCACTGTCGGTACAATAAGTGACATTGCGCAGTGCGCTCGCAGGGTGCGGGCCCCGCTTCGCGGTTAATAATCTTGCAATAATCAGGGGCGTGGCGGAGTGCTCGGCAAGCAAGGGAGAGGCGTGATGGCTCGGTTCAACTCCGTGCGAACGGTGGTGGTCAGCTCGGTCATGGTCGCAGCGGTGGCGGCCGCCGGCATCTATGGCCTGGGCTATTGGGCCAGGCAAGCCGCGCTTTCGGAGTCCCGCCTCATCGAGATCAAGGCGGAACTGACGACGCTGAACTTCCTGGAGTGGTGTGCACTCCTGCAGGTGGGGGGCGCCGCCGGGATGGAGCAGCAGGTTGCCGGGGGCAGGCAGCGGATCGACGCGCTCAGCGCTACGATCAAGGGAAACGATGAGTGCATGGCCGAGTTCAAGGCGATCTATCGCGAGTATGTGCGCGCCACGGATAACGAATTCAGGTTGATCAAGGCCGGAGAACTTGCCGAGGCAGCGCGGTACGATCGCTCCGTGGTCGATCCGCTGTTCGACAAGCTGCAGGGCGAGACTGCGGAATTGGCCGCCGAGATGGCCGCGGCAAAAGAGCATATCGGCGCCATTGCCGATATCGGCATGGCCTTGTCGCTGCTCGGTTCCGCCTTGATTGTCGCGGCCATGTTCTCAAGCTTTACCGCAAGCCGCAGCAGGGAGGAAAAAAAGCTGTACGAGGCGCGCGAGCTGGCCGAATTGTCGTCCGACTGGTCCTGGGTACAGGACGAACATTTTCGTTTCGTCGGTGCGACGGACGGCGCGAAAACACGCCTGGCGCCGTCGATCATCGGGCGCACCCGCTGGCAGTTGCCGGTCGACCCGGACGCGGCCGACTGGGCCGCGCACCGCGCGCTGCTGGAGGCGCACCAGCCGTTCAAGGATTTCGAGTACAAGCTGGTGGCCGGCCGCATGGCGGGCCAGTGG
Organism: Telluria sp.; assembly: GCA_049301315.1. Taxonomy (GTDB): domain Bacteria; phylum Pseudomonadota; class Gammaproteobacteria; order Burkholderiales; family Burkholderiaceae_D; genus JBAQKU01. The sequence goes on along the minus strand of JBAQKU010000391.1, from coordinate 1,494 downwards.
ATCAGCGCCAGCGGCAAACCGCAGTTCGACGCCGATGGCAAGTTCACGGGCTATCGCGGAACCACCCGTGTCGTCACCGAGCGCAAACAGGCCGAGGAAACGCTGCGCCGTTCCCAGTCTGAGCTACGGCAACTGGCGGCCCACCAGGAAATGGTCAAGGAGAACGAACGCGCCCGCATCGCGCGCGACATCCATGATGAGCTGGGCCAGAACCTGCTGGTGCTGCGCCTCGACGTGGTCCGCATGGTCGCGGGCGCCCGGCTGGACGCGCCTGCCAAAGAGCAGCTCCAGGCAGTGCTCGGCCAGATCGATACGACCATCAAGAACGTCAGGACCATCATCAACGACCTGCGCCCATCGGTGCTGGACCTGGGCCTGCACGCCGCGATCGAGTGGCAGGCCAAGGAATTCGAGCGCTGCAGCGGCATCGCCTGCGAGGTGCATATCGACCACGCCGAATTTGCGCTCGACCAGCAGCTCGCCACCGCCGTGTTTCGCAGCGTGCAGGAATCGCTCAGCAACATCATCCGGCACGCCCAGGCAAGACAGGTATGGATCGACATGCGGCGCAAGGATGACCTGCTGCACATGACCATTTCCGACGACGGCGTGGGCGACCAGTCGAAACGCGGCAGGAAGGAAAATTCGCTGGGGCTGATCGGGATTGAAGAACGCATGCATGCGTTGGGAGGAAAATTCTCCCGCATAAGCGAGCCGGACCAGGGGATGACGATCATGCTCTCGATTCCGGTGGACGCCGCCGAAGGCACGCCAGCGTAGCGCGCGTCGGCCTTGAAGATTGTTCGCCGCAGCGCCTGGCGGCTGCCTGCTGCGCTGTTAAAATGGCCCTCTTTCCTTTTTGCGCAGACAGCCATGAGCGAATTCGTACAGACCCGCATTGTCAACCGTACCGGCTGGATCACGCTGGACCGCCCCAAGGCGCTCAACTCACTGTCGCTGGCGATGGTGCGCGCGCTGACCGAGCTGCTGCTGGCCTGGCGCGACGACGCCGGCATCGACGCGGTGGTACTCGGCAGCAGCAGCGCGAAAGCCTTGTGCGCCGGCGGCGACATCCGCTTTTTCCACGAAATCGGCCATTCAGGGCCGATGGGCGGCAGCGCCCTCCTGGAAGACTTCTTCACCGAGGAATACGAGCTCAATCACCTGATTCACTTCTACCCCAAGCCGTATGTCGCCCTGATGGACGGCGTCGTCATGGGCGGCGGCATGGGCATCGCGCAGGGCGGGCCGGATTGCCAGCTGCGCATCGTCACCGAAGGCACCAGGATGGCGATGCCGGAAGTGAACATCGGCCTGTTCCCGGACGTGGGCGGAAGCTATTTCCTGTCGCGCGCGCCGGGGCAGCTCGGCAATTACCTGGGCCTGACGGGCCTGACGATCGGCGCGGCCGATGCGCTGTACGCGGGGCTGGCCGACGTGTACGTGCCGCAGGCGCAGATGGCCGCGCTGGCCGAGCTGATCGGCGCTGCGCCC
>JBAQKU010000390.1:0-6612 GCA_049301315.1 Telluria sp. | reverse complement strand
CGGGAAATCGGGGTCTGTCCCCGATTTTTTTTCGCCCGGGCGCTGCCGTCGGCCGCCCGCTCCGGTGCTGGCTTTTTTTGCTTTTCAACGTCATCGCAACGCGTGTGTCCTTTTCTTTATTTTTTGTATATACTTGATTACTCAAGCATTTATTAAGCATATTGGAAACAACCATCATGACAGTAAATACGCTCGCGCCCTACACCGAATTTTGCCTGCGCCTGGCGCGCGCCAATGCGTTCCTGGTGCGCCGCCTGGACAATGCGCTCGGCAGCCAGCACGGCATCAGCTTTTCGGATTATCAGGTCCTGCACTATCTGAGCCGGGCGCCGGGCCAGCGCCTGCGCCGCATCGATCTGGCCGAGCGCCTCGCCTTGAGCGCATCGGGCGTCACGCGCACCCTGCTTCCGCTCGAAAAAATCGGCCTGGTCACGCGCCTGCCCGACCCGCGCGATGCACGCGTCGGCTTCGCCGCCATTACCGCCGCCGGCCAGGAATTGGCTGGCAACGCCAGCACGCTGGCTGAACGGATCAGCGCGGAGCTGCTCTCCGATTTTCCTGCCGACCAGCTCGCCACGCTGTCGCACCTGCTCGGCCAGATCGCCGGAATCAACTTGACCAACTCTTGAAAGCTGATCATGAACAATAATAAGAAACGCGCCGCGCTGCTGCGCGAGCCGCAGTTTCGCTGGCTGATGGCAGGCGGCCTGGTTTCCGCGCTGGGCGACCAGTTCACCCTGATCGCCCTGCCCTGGCTGGTGCTGAAGATGACGGGCGACCCGTTCACCCTCGGACTGGTGATCGCCGTGATGAGTATCCCGCGCGCCATCTTCATCCTGTTCGGCGGCGCTCTGGTGGACCGCTACTCGCCCAAGCGGGTGCTGATGCTGACCAAGTATGCCAATGCGGCCCTGCTTGGCGCGCTGGCGGCCATGGTCTTGAGCAATCACGTTTCGCTGCCCGCCGTGCTCGCGCTCGCGCTCGGCCTCGGGCTGGCCTCTGCCTTCAGCATTCCGTCCGGCACCTCGATCCTGCCGCAGGTGGTGGCGCCGGACCATTTGCAACTGGCCAATGCCACGCTGATGGGAATCCGCCAGCTGACCATGCTCGCCGGCCCGCTGCTGGCCGGCCTGCTGTTTGTCTTCGCCGGCGACGGCGCCGGCGGCAACATGGCCAATGCGCACGGGCTGGGCTTCGCGTTTGCCTTCGACTGCTTCAGCTACCTGCTCTCGGCTTGGACCCTGTCGAAGGTCCGGGCCCTGCAGCAGCACGCGCCCAAGGCCGAGCCGGTCCTGCGCGCGGTGGGGGCCGGCCTGGCGCTGGTCTGGAACGACGTCGCGATGCGCAACTGCGTCATGTACTGGGCCTTGTGCTCGTTCGTGGTGGGCGGCGCGATCCAGGTCGCGCTGCCGGTGCTGGCCAGCACCCGTCTGCATGGCGCCGCCGCGCTTGGCATGCTGATGGGGGCGCACGGCGCAGGCACCCTGCTCGGCATGGCGCTGACCGGCATGCTGGGCAGGCTGCGCCTCCGTAACCTGGGCACCACCATGCTGGTGCTGGACGCCCTGGCCGGCCTGCTGCTGGTGCCGCTCGGAATGGTCGACGCAAGCTGGCAGGGCGTCGTGCTACTGCTGCTGCTGGGCAGCACGAGCGGTTTCATGCAGATTGCGGTGTTCACCTGGATCCAGCGGCGCGTGCCCGGCCACATGCTGGGGCGCGCCATGAGCATCTTCATGTTCATCTTCATGGGCCTGGCGCCGATGGCGGCGGCGCTGACGGGGTGGCTGATGCAAAGCATTACCCTGACCGAATTGTTCGCCGGCAGCGGCTTGTTCCTGCTGGGCACGGCCGCGCTTGCGTTCGCGCTGACGCCGCTGCGCGACATCACCGACGCCGATTCGATTACCATAGCTGGCAACCAGAACCCGTGATTGCTTGCCCATGCCCAAATTTGCCGCCAACCTCACCCTGATGTTCAACGAAGCGGGTTTCCTCGATCGCTTCGGGCTGGCGCGCGCCAATGGGTTCGACGCGGTCGAATTCCTGTTCCCGTATGCGTTCGAGGCCGGCGAGATCGCGCAGCAACTGGCGCGCCACAAGCTGCAACTGGTATTGCATAACCTGCCTTGCGGCGACTGGGCCGCCGGCGAGCGCGGCCTGGCGTGCGATCCGCGCCGGGTCGGGCAGTTCCAGGACAGCGTCGAACTTGCGCTCGAGTATGCGGGCGAACTGGGCGCGCGCCAGCTCCATTGCATGGCCGGCATCGTGGCCCCCGGCGTGACACGCAAGAGCGCGCACCAGACCTATGTCGCGAACCTCAGATTCGCCGCCGCGCGCTTAAGGGAACGCGAGATGAGCCTGCTGATCGAACCGATCAACACCTACGACATTCCCGGCTACTTCCTGTGCGGTTCGCGCCAGGCCGCCGACATCATCGCCGAGTGCGGCGCGGACAACCTGTTCCTGCAGTTCGACATCTATCACATGCAGCGCATGGAAGGCGAACCGGCCGGCGCGATCCGCCGCCACCTGCCTTTGATCAGGCACATGCAACTGGCCGACACCCCGGGACGCCATGAACCGGGCACCGGCGAGATCGATTTCCGCCAGTTGTTCGTCCTGATCGACGAACTGGGCTACGACGGCTGGATCGGCTGCGAATACCTGCCGCGCGCCGGCACCGTGCCCGGACTGGCCTGGCGCAAGCAGTTGCTGCAAGCGGGCTGACAGCGACACCGGACTTGACGCTGAGCAAGATGCCCGCGCGCCACTGGCGCAAAAATGGGACCTTCCGGCGCGCCTTTCGCGCGGCCTGAAAGGACACCATGACCACATGCCGTCGCCTTGCAGCCTGTGCCCTCCTTGCCGTCATGTTCCTGCTCGTGGGCTGCGCCAGCACCACCATCAGTTTGCAGGAAGTGCGCGAGTTCGCCGATGCCTCCGCCAAACTGGGCGGCTACGGGGAATTGTCGAACCGCTTTCGCGGCACCTACGCGCGCGAACAGCCCTACCTGTCGCCGGCGGCCGACCAGCTGGCGCGGGAAACCGACCTCAAGCGCCGCGCGGTCTACGATGACTTCGTGAGCGTGCAAAGAACGGTGGTGCTCTACATGCAAACGCTCAGCCTGCTCGCGGGCGACGCGCGCTACGACCTGAGCGCCCAGATCGACGAGCTGGGCAACGGCCTGAAGGCGAACGCGGACTCGGGCCTCGAGCAGCGCCACGTGGCCGCCTACACCGGCCTGACGCGCCTGCTCACGCGCGTGATCGCCTCCGGCTACCAGGGGCGCAGCGTGGAAACCATGGTGCGCGATGGCGACGCCGACCTGCAGACCCTAATCGACGGCATGATCACGCTCACGCGCCTGTACGCGAAAACCAACGAGAACGAGAAGAAGACCGTGCTCGGCATGTTCGACATCGAGATCCCGTTTTCGAAAAAGGCGCAGGACCGCATGCTGGTGACGCTGGCCAAGGTCCATTACATGAGCAAGTCGTCCGAATACCGCCTGCTCGACCGGCGCTATGACCTTGCCCAGCAGGGCCTGGTCAAGGTCTCGCAAGGCCACAAGAAGCTGCGCGAGAACCTGGCCAATCTGACCGGCCTCGAAATCCGCAGCGCGCTGGCCAAGTTCGCGAGCGACTTGCGCATGATCCACAACGCCATGAACGACAAACCTATCTGAACCGAGGCGCGCCATGCAAGCACAGCAGCAAGGACTATCGAACGTGGCCCAGGTCGAGGCGCTGGCCGACCAGCTGAGCGCATGCGCCGACGCCATCCACGCGCGCGTGATGAAGGAGATCGCGCGCCACGGCGACGCTCCCATGAGCGACAAGGAGCAAGCCCTGGCACGCGCCCTGCTCGAGGACGAAATGCTGCTGCGCCAGCGCGCCAACGGCCTGTACGCGGACGCGGCAAGCATCGTGGTCAAGGCCCTGAACCGGCCCCAGCAGCACGTGATGGAACTGACCGCGGCGGCGGCCGAAAAGATCCGCAAGATCGCCCTGCTCGGCGACGTCACCGGACTGGTGGCCGGCCTGCTGCTGCTGGGCGGCGCGGCAGCGACCGGACAGGTCGCGCCGATCCTGCTCGCGCTCAAGAAAATCAGTGACCAGCTCAAGGCGGTCGAACTGCACCGCGCCAGGCCGGCGGGCTGAAGCGGTGCACGCGCACCGTGCGCAGCATGCGTGCGGCCATGTTCAGCGCGCCGTGATCGCGTTACACTGGTCCTGGCACCCTTCCTGAAAAAATCCAAGACACGGAGCAACAACATGAAGATGAACCCTTACCTCCAGTTCGGCGGCAAATGCGCGCAGGCGTTCGACTATTACCGCCAGCACCTGGGCGCGACCGACGTCATGCTCATGCCGTTTCGCGGCACCCCGGCGGCGCAGGCCTGCCCGCCCGAATGGCACGACAAGGTCATGCATGGTTCGCTCAACATGGGCGGCCAGACGCTGATGGGCTCGGACGGAATGTACGGCCAGCCGGTCGAGGCCATGAAGGGATGCGCGCTCACGCTCGCCGTCGACAGCGAGGACGAGGCCGAACGCATCTTTGGCGCGCTGGCCGACGGCGGCCACGTGACGATGCCGATGGAAGCGACTTTTTTCGCGCGCAAGTTCGGCACCGCCACCGACCAGTTCGGCGTGGCGTGGATGGTCATCTGCGAGATGCCGCACTAGAGGGGACACTCCATGAACGGCCTGGACCCGGGGCAACTCGCAGTTCTCAAATCGATTCTTGAACAACGCCGCGACGCGCTGTCCGGCCACGCCGACGTCGACGCCGTCGCCGGCGCGCGCGCGCTTGCGGTGCAGGAAGTGGAAACCTCGCCGGCCGACAAGGCAACGGTGCGCCTGCTCAACGACCTGGCGCTCGAGGCGGCCGGCCACAATGCCGCGCAACTGCTCAAGGTCAAGCGCGCGCTCGCCAAGTTCGACGACGCCAGCTATGGCATCTGCGAAGAGTGCGGCAACGACATCGGCTTCTCGCGCCTGCAGGCACGCCCGGAGGCGCGCCTGTGCATCACCTGCCAGACGCGCGCCGAGAAACAACGCTAGGCGCGGCGCCGGCGTGGCCGCTCAGCACATGTGCTGGCCGCCATTGATGGCGATGTTCGAGCCGGTCACGAAGGCCCCGTCCTGCGAAGCGAGGAAGGCAACCAGCGCGGCCACCTCGTCCGGTTCGCCCAGGCGTCCCATCGGAATTTGCGGCAGTATCTTCGACTCGAGGATGTCGGCCGGCACCTGCATCACCATCTGGGTGCGCAGGTAGCCCGGCGAGACGGTGTTGACGGTCACCCCGTGGCGCGCCACTTCCAGCGCCAGCGACTTGGTAAAGCCGTGCATGCCGGCCTTGGCGGCGGCATAGTTGGCCTGCCCGAACGCGCCCTTCTGGCCGTTGACCGACGAGATGTTGATGATGCGCCCCCACTTTTGCGCGAGCATCGGTTCGAGCGCCTGCTTGCTCATGTTGAAAACGCTGTCGAGATTGGTGCGCATCACGGCCGCCCAGTCCTCCTGCCCCATCTTGCGCAAGCTCATGTCGCGCGTGATGCCGGCGTTATTGACCAGCACGTCGAGCCGTCCCATTTCGGCCAGCAGCTTTTGCATCATCCATTCGCTGTCGGCGTAATCGCTCACGTCGACCTTGTAGGTGCTGAACTTGAAGCCATCGTCGCGCTGTGCCGCCAGCCACCCCTCGGGGGTCTTGTTGGATGGCGAATAGGTTGTCGCCACCGCAAAGCCGGCCGCATGCAGACGCCGGCAGATTGCAGTACCCAAACCACCCATGCCACCTGTCACCAGTGCTACTTTTTTATTGTCCATGATCTCATCCTGTCTTCGTCCGGGGGTTGTAATGCCATGCAGCCTGCGTACATGACGGTGCCAAGTCTAGAAGCGCTTCAGACATGCAATGTTGAGAAAAGTCAAAACAACTGGTCGGACGTTTTTTCGTGACAAAAATCAAGGCCGGATTGGCTTTGTTTTTCGTGATTTTTTCCTATACTTGAATGTCGGCCCACAAGCGAAGGCGATGCAATGTCCTACCGAACTGTGCTCGTGCATGTCGACGAAAGCGCGCGAACGCCCGAACGGATCGGCGTGGCGGCCGATATCGCGCGTCGTTGCGAGGCGCATCTGGTCGCCGTCGCGTTCAGCGGCGTGTCGCGCTTTCTGTATCAAAGCGAGCTGTCCGAAGCGGACGATCCGACCCTGGCGCTGCACCGTTCATTTCTGCGCGAGCGCGCGCAACAGGCGCTCGATGCCTGCGCGCACCAGGTCGACGATGCCGCGCTGGCCTCGTTCGAAGCGCGCCTGGTCGACGACGAAGCCGGCGCCGGGGTCAGCCTGCATGCGCGCGGCGCCGACCTGGTGGTGCTCGGGCAGATCGTACCGGATCATCCGCCGCCTGCGCTGATGAGCGATTTTCCCGCGTATGTGGTGGTCAATTCGGGCCGCCCCGTGCTCATCGTCCCGTATGCCGGGCAGTTCGCCGCGCTCGGGCGCAATGTGTTGGTGTCATGGAATGCAAGCCGTGAAGCGGCGCGCGCGCTGCTGCTGGCGCTGCCGCTGCTGCGCCAGGCGGCCAGGGTGCGTCTGGCC
>JBAQKU010000389.1:0-1877 GCA_049301315.1 Telluria sp. | reverse complement strand
GTCCCCGATTTCCCGCTTTTAAGAAATCGGGGACAGACCCCGATTCTTTTTTTAAGAAATCGGGGACAGACCCCGATTTTTGGGGCGCGGCATGTTATTACAAGGCCGTTCCTTGCCCTATTGGGGCACTTAACTTACAATTTGGGCTCCATTACATCTCACGTAACTGGCGAAAAGTTGCACCGGTCCCCGTCGAGCCCCTGAAACAGGGCGCCAGCCGGGCCGACCGGGATGGCGGCGAAAGGTGGGCACCCACCGGGGAACGTGAGACTTCTACAGCCGTTCGCCTGGGCAGCCACCGATGGAAACGCTCGATGAGGCTGTCCCTCCCGTTGCCGGCCCCCTCATTCGATCCAACCAGCCCAGTACCTTGCACCTTATCGATTGGAGTTTTTTTCATGTTTGCAAAAGATCACACGCTCGCCAATGTTGACCCTCAACTGTGGGACGCGATCCAGAAGGAAAACACCCGCCAGCAAGATCACATCGAGCTGATCGCTTCTGAAAACTACTGCTCGCCGGCCGTGATGCAGGCGCAAGGCTCGCAGCTGACCAACAAGTACGCCGAAGGCTATCCGGGCAAGCGCTATTACGGCGGCTGCGAATTCGTCGACATCGCCGAGCAACTGGCGATCGACCGCGTCAAGCAGCTGTTCGGCGCGGAAGCGGCCAACGTGCAGCCCAATTCGGGCTCGCAGGCGAACCAGGGCGTGTTCTTCGCCATGCTCAAGCCGGGCGACACCATCATGGGCATGTCGCTGGCCGAAGGCGGCCACCTGACCCACGGCATGGCGCTCAACATGTCGGGCAAGTGGTTCAATGTGGTTTCCTACGGCCTGACCGAACAGGAAGACATCGACTATGAGGCCATGGAGCGCCTGGCGCACGAGCACAAGCCGAAACTGATCATCGCGGGCGCATCGGCGTTCTCGCTGAAGATCGATTTCGAGCGTTTCGCCAAGGTGGCGAAGGCGGTCGGGGCCTACTTCATGGTCGACATGGCGCACTACGCCGGCCTGATCGCCGCCGGCCTGTACCCGAACCCGGTGCCGCACGCCGACTTCGTCACCTCGACCACGCACAAGTCGCTGCGCGGCCCGCGCGGCGGCATCATCCTGATGAAGGCCGAGCACGAGAAGGCCATCAATTCGGCGATCTTTCCCGGCATCCAGGGCGGCCCGCTGATGCATGTGGTCGCCGCCAAGGCGGTCGCGTTCAAGGAAGCGCTCAGCCCTGAATTCGTGCAGTACCAGAAGCAGGTGGTGAAAAACGCGGACGCGCTGGCCAAGGCGCTGATCGCGCGCGGGCTGCGCATCGTGTCGGGCCGCACCGAATCGCACGTGATGCTGGTCGACCTGCGCGCCAAGAACCTGACCGGCAAGGAAGCCGAGGCCATGCTGGGACTGGCGCACATCACCACCAACAAGAACGGCATCCCGAACGATCCGCAAAAGCCGTTCGTGACCTCCGGTATCCGCCTGGGCAGCCCGGCCATGACCACGCGCGGCTTCCTGGAAGAAGATGCGACAATGGTCGGTAACCTGATCGCCGACGTGCTCGACAATCCGAACGACGCGGCAACCATCGAGCGCGTCAAGGCGCAGGTAAAGACACTGACCGACAAGTATCCGGTCTACGCGGCGTAAGCTGGCAGTGTCAGCCGGGCGGCCGCCAAGCGGTTCGCCCGCTCCGTTTTCCAGCAGCACTGGCGACCTATGAAATGTCCGTTCTGTCAGCATGATGATACCCAGGTCCTCGATACGCGCGTATCCGAGGAGGGCGACGCCGTGCGGCGCCGGCGCCGCTGCGTCAGCTGCGACAAGCGCTTCACCACCTACGAGCGCATCGAGCTGTCGATGCCGGTCATGGTCAAGAAG
>JBAQKU010000388.1:0-2014 GCA_049301315.1 Telluria sp. | reverse complement strand
ACGGCCAGGAGCAGTTCACCCTGGTGAATCTGTGCAGCCCGGATAGCCCAAGTGCACGCCCGGACCGGCACGGCAATACCGTGCTGCGCTTCGCGCTACCGCGACAGGCAATGTTTGTGCTGGCAGCTAATCGTGCAACTCAGTTGACTGTATTGCCGCTTTCGCTGGACACCGTGATCATCAATCCCGAATCGGGCCGGGTTGACCTGGTCTGGCGCGGTTGCCTTCCCGCCGACGGAAATAATGTTGAATCGCGCCTGATGCACATCACCGAGCCGGAACAACTGGCACGGCTCGATATGCTGGTCCAACACCAATGGTCGGAAACGCCACCGAACGACGCTGAGGGAAAGTGATCAGCGATGGCCAACGAAACTGCCACCAAATCAAAGCGCTTTTATTGCGTGAGCCTGATCCCGGACATCTGCAAGACACCGATCGGATCGAGCACGCCGCCTATCCCGTACTCGGTGGTTGGCGAATTTGCCGACGCGACGGATGTCTCGCCAAACGTCAAGTCGCGCAGCGAGCCGGTAATACTGTACCAGCAAAGTGTGATTCCAACGGTGAAGGGAGACGAGCCAGGTACGGCAGGTGGAATCAAAAGCGGCACCTGCGGAAAGCGTGTCGAAACCAAGACCGCAAGCAAGACCTACTTCGGCAATGGCACCGCCACAGTGCAAGAAGGCTGCGAAGTGTGGATGAACAATCGCAACACGATCGGCAAGATCTACGAACGCGGAGGCATTGCGCCACGTACCCGCCTGCAGCAGATAAGCGCCATGCTGGAAGCGCAAATTGCCGAAGCAACCGAAGATGCACGCGACGCATTGAAATCGGTCGCCAAGGGCTATAAAGACAATGTCTCCGGCGCCATGCATCAGATTGGCTCGGACGCGATGGACAAGGGCGGCAAGGTCTTGCTGGGAAGTTCTGCTTTGGGAGCGGCCGGCGTGGCGGTGGCCGCAACCGGTGTCGGCGCGCCTGTCGGTGCGGTAATGGGCGCTGGCGCCGTAGCGGGCGGCACGGTTGGAGGGGTAGTTAGCGTAGTAGGTATGGCGACTGAAACGGTGGCATCGGTATTGGACCAAGCCGCTGACTTTGTATTGACCGGTAAGACGCCGGACATCCTCCCGGCCGCGGGCGCCTTGGCGACAAGGGTCGCGCTAGGCTTTCTGGGGAAATTCCGCGGCGCAGCCGCGTGGGTGGACAAGAAGTTTCCTTCGCTTGGCGCGATGTTGACCGATAAAGCTCTTCCCGGCAAGCGGTCGAGCAAGCCGAGACCGACGCCCCCACGCCCGCCCGACAAATCAGCAGGCGGCAAGACCAGCAAAAAGAAGCAGGAAAAGTCGGACAAGCCGTCCGATTGCTGCCCCAGGAATGCGGCGCCGGGGGGCAAGCCTGTCTCGAGCCGCCATCCGGTCCACTTCGGCACCGGCGAAGAAGTCCTGTACCAGACCGATTTCGTGCTTGGCGGGCCCATCCCCATCGCGTGGACGCGCTGCTACCGTTCCGGTTCTGAGCTGGAAGACTGGGGCCTGCTTGGCGCGCGCTGGGCGACACCGTTCACGGCCAGCCTCGCGCTGGTTGGCAAGGGCATCGTGTATGTCGACGACAGCGGTCGTCCAATGCGCCTGCCATCGCTGGCGCCCGGCCAGTCGCACGATAATCGCAAGGAAGGGTTCGTTCTGTCGCGCACGAGCGCGGACGAGTTCGCGCTCACCTGGCGTGACGGCAGCGTGGATACGTTTGTGCGCGATGCGGCAACGCCGGATGGGTGGCTGCCTCATGGCTACGATGGCGTCAACGCGATGCAAGCACCCGGCGCACCGGCACGCGCCGAACGCTTCGAACTGCGCCGCAGCGCCGGACGCGACGGCCGGGGCATCAGCGTAGAGCGTTACGCGCAAGCCCGGCCGGGCGAGGTGCTGCTGCGCGTGCTCAGTGACGACGGCCGCGTCCTGGAGGCGATGCGCGACCAGGACCTTGCGCTACCGCGCGCCAGCGCCGACGC
>JBAQKU010000387.1:0-3731 GCA_049301315.1 Telluria sp. | reverse complement strand
GGCCAGTGGCGCTTGCGCAGCTTGCGCACCACGTCCGGACCGACCCCGTCGCGCGCGTAACTCAGGGTCGGATCGGCGTCGAGCAGCGCGTCCACGTCGAATTGGTCCGACAGCGATTCGCGCAGCACGGCTGCGTCGTCTTCTTCCGGGGTGCGTGGCTTGGTCCGGGCGGCGCGCACCGGCATCGCGCCCGATGGCCCCGCCACGTAGCGCTCGGAAGGCGGCATCGGCTTGACGTCGCCCAGCGCGCCGCGAAACAGGTTCGCTTCGTGCTTCTCGCGGCGCTCGCGTTGTTCGCGCTCGGCCTTTTCAACGGAGCGCGCCTGCTCCTGTTCCTTGAGCGTGTCGCGCAAGGTCTTGAGGTCGGCGAAGTCTTTCAGTGATGACATCGGTGCTGTCAGTCCTCCAGGCTTTCAAGGTAGCGCTGGGCGTCGAGCGCGGCCATGCAGCCGGTGCCGGCGCTGGTGATCGCCTGGCGGTAGATATGGTCCTGCACGTCGCCGGCGGCAAACACGCCCGGGACGTTGGTCGCGGTCGCCATGCCTTCGAGCCCGGTCTTGGTCTTGATGTAGCCATTGTGCATGTCAAGCTGGCCTTCGAAGATGGCGGTGTTCGGCTTGTGCCCGATCGCCACGAACAGACCGTGCACGGTGACGGGCGTGATGCTGCCGTCCAGGGTGGACTTGAGATTGACGCCGGTGACGCCGCTGTCGTTGCCGACCACTTCGTCGAGCGTGTGGTTGTACTTGATGACGATCTTGCCCTCGGCGGCCTTGGCGTTGAGGCGGTCGATCAGGATCGCTTCGGCGCGGAACTTGTCGCGCCGGTGGATGATGGTGACCTTGGTTGCGATGTTGCTCAGGTAGAGGGCTTCTTCGACCGCGGTATTGCCGCCGCCGACCACGGCCACTTCCTGGCCGCGGTAGAAGAAACCGTCGCAGGTGGCGCAGGCCGACACGCCCTTGCCCATGAAGGCTTGCTCGGAAGGCAAGCCGAGGTACTGGGCCGAAGCGCCGGTGGCGATGACCAGCGCATCGCAGGTGTATTCATTACTGTCGCCGATCAAGCGGATCGGCTTTTCGTCGAGCTTGGCCGTATGGATGTGGTCAAACACGATCTCGGTCTTGAAACGCTCCGCATGCTGCAGGAAACGCTGCATCAGCTCCGGACCTTGCACGCCCATCGGGTCGGCCGGCCAGTTCTCGACGTCGGTGGTGGTCATCAGCTGGCCGCCCTGCTCGACGCCGGTCACCAGCATCGGGTTCAGGTTGGCGCGCGCAGCGTAGATGGCGGCGCTGTAGCCGGCCGGGCCGGAGCCGAGGATGAGAACGCGGGCGTGTTTGGTAGTGGTCATGGGTTTTTATTAATCGAAGTATGTGTGTTGGGAAACTGGGGCCGATGCGGGCCAGATCAAGTGGTTCGCCAGTACAAATGCGCACCTGCGATTATAGACGATGATGCGCACGAGTATGATTGATGGGACTGCCATACAATATTTGGCTTAGAATAGGGCCGACCCCGCTCATGGAGCCCTTCAGGCAGCAACGTTTCGTAGAGTATGACTAAGACAAGCCCACCTCCAAGCCAAAGCTACACTCGCAAGGCCACCGTCCGGCAGCCGCTGCCCAACCGGCTGGTGCGCCTGCTTTCGGAAGCGCGCTGGATCGCGCTGGCCGTGCTGTTGATCTATTTCGCCATGATCCTGCTCAGTTACAGCAAGCTCGATCCCGGCTGGTCGCACGAGAACCTGGTGCCGAAAGTGGCCAACCTGGGCGGGCGCGCCGGCGCCTGGATGGCCGACCTGATGCTGTTCATCTTCGGTTTTTCGGCGTGGTGGTGGTGCGTCTGCCTGCTGCGCCTGGTGTGGAAGGGCTACCGCGAGCTGAACCAGAAGTTCGTGATGCAGGCCGACAGCGATCCGGAACACCAGCACGAGGCGCTGATCCGCTGGACCGGCTTCGTGCTGCTGTTCGTCGGCAGCGTCGGGCTCGAATACCTGCGCTTGCATTCGCTGCCGGTGGAACTGCCGAACGCACCCGGCGGCGTGCTGGGCCGGCTGATCGGGCATGCCTCGCATGTCGCGTTCGGATTTACCGGCGCGACGCTGCTGCTGTTGCTGCTGTTCGGGCTCGGCTTCAGCCTGTTCTTCCATGTGTCGTGGCTGGCCGTCGCCGAGCGCATCGGCGAGGCGGTCGAGGTCGGCATCACCTGGCTGCGGCTGCGCTACCAGGACCGCGAAGACCGCCGCCAGGGCGAGGTTGCCGCCGTCAAGCGCGACGAAGTGGTGGTGCACGAACGCGCCAAGCATGTCGAGAAACACGTGGCGGCGCCGCCCGTCAAGATCGAGCCGCAGATCGCGGCGGTGGTCAAGTCCGAGCGCGTGGAGAAGGAAAGGCAGGCCACCCTGTTCCGCGACCTGCCGGGCGACTCCACCTTGCCGCCGCTGTCGCTGCTCGACGAGCCGCCCGCGGTGCAGGAAACCGTGCCGGTCGAGACGCTCGAATTCACCAGCCGCCTGATCGAGAAAAAACTGTCCGACTTCGGGGTCGAGGCCAAGGTGGTGGCGGCCTATCCGGGGCCGGTGGTCACGCGCTACGAGATCGAACCGGCCACCGGCGTGAAGGGCAGCCAGATCGTCGGCCTGGCGCGCGACCTGGCGCGTTCGCTGTCGCTGACCTCGATCCGCGTGGTCGAGACCATTCCCGGCAAAAATTTCATGGCGCTCGAGCTGCCCAACCCCAAGCGCCAGATCGTGCGCCTGACCGAGATCGTCGGCTCCAAGGTCTACAACGACAGCGCCTCGAACCTGACCATCGCGCTGGGCAAGGACATCGCCGGCAAGGCCGTGATCGCCGACCTGGCCAAGATGCCGCACCTGCTGGTGGCGGGCACCACCGGCTCGGGCAAGTCGGTCGGCATCAATGCGACCATCCTGTCGCTGCTCTACAAGTCGGACCCGGCCGACGTGCGCCTGATCCTGATCGATCCGAAGATGCTCGAGATGTCGGTCTACGAAGGCATTCCCCACCTGCTCGCGCCGGTGGTGACGGACATGCGCCAGGCCGGCCACGCCCTGAACTGGGCGGTCAACGAGATGGAGCGGCGCTACAAGCTTATGAGCAAGCTGGGCGTGCGCAACCTGGCCGGCTACAACAACAAGATCGCCGAGGCGGCCAAGAAGGAAGAACACATCCCGAATCCGTTCAGCCTGACGCCGGACGCGCCCGAGCCGCTTGAAAAGCTGCCCACCATCGTCATCATCATCGACGAGCTGGCCGACCTGATGATGGTCGTCGGCAAGAAGGTCGAGGAACTGATCGCCCGCATCGCGCAAAAGGCGCGCGCCGCCGGCCTGCACCTGATCCTGGCGACGCAGCGCCCTTCGGTGGACGTGATTACCGGCCTGATCAAGGCGAACATCCCGACCCGGATCGCGTTCCAGGTCTCGTCGAAAATCGACTCGCGCACCATTCTCGACCAGATGGGTGCGGAAGCGCTGCTGGGCATGGGCGACATGCTGTACATGCCCCCTGGCACCGGGCTGCCGGTGCGCGTGCACGGCGCGTTCGTATCGGACGAAGAAGTTCACCGCGTTGTGAAACACTTGCAATCGATGGGACAACCGAATTACATCGAAGGCATCCTCGAGGGCGGCACCATGGAAGAGGGCGGCGGCGCCGACGGCGCGCCCGCGGGCGAGGGCGGCGGCGAGGCCGACGCGCTGTACGACC
>JBAQKU010000386.1:0-3061 GCA_049301315.1 Telluria sp. | reverse complement strand
GTACAGCGAGGTGCCGCCGCCGCTGTCGGCGTCGTTGTCGCGCCCCACGCCGACCATGCCGTAGCAGTGCGCCAGCCAGGCGCGCCCGCCCTTGGGGTCGTGCGCCGCCGGGAAACCGTTGGAGTGGCCAACCTGCGGCGCATAGCCGTCGCGGTCCGGCAGGCGGGTGAAGTGGGTGTCGTTCTTGAGCGGGACGGTAAACTCGGCTTTCAAGGTGGGCTTGGCGGTCTTGACCGGACGCGGGTTCTTTTCGTCCGGGTCGCCCCATTGCACCACCCAGTTGTCCTGCGAACGGATGATCGCCAGCCCGTCGAAGTACTGTTCGCGCGCCAGCGCCTTGATATTGGCGACATGCGCAGGCGCGAAAGCGGGGGCCATTTCGATCACCACGCGCCCGCCGGGAATCTCCATGTACAGGGTGTTGGCCGGGTCGAGCGCGCGCCAGTCGGCTGGCTTGGACGCGGCGATCACGTCCGCCACGGTCGGCCTGGCCGCAAGTTCGCCGGAAGCCGGCGCGGCCCCCGCCTGGCCAGGCAGCGTCAGCATGGCGGCCGCAGCAGCATATGCGGCCGGTTTCGTCAGTTCCTTGAATGCATGCATTGCCTGTCTCCTGAGGTGGTTTGCGCCGCGGCTCGGGCGAATTGTAAAGCGGAACATGAATGAAGAGGAAACTTCTGCACCGACCATGGCGCAAGCGCAATTCGGCGCGCCCGAGTGGTGGTATTATTCGGCGCTACCCTCTAGGAAAATTATGGATCTGATGCAATTTTTCGACATGATTTTGCATGTCGATCAAACCCTGGGCATGTTGCTCGCGCAATACGGAATCTATGTCTACGCGGTGCTGTTCGCCATCGTTTTCTGCGAAACCGGCCTGGTCGTCCTGTTTTTCTTCCCTGGCGATACGCTGCTGTTCATCGCGGGCGCCTTTTGCGCCACCGGCGAAATGAATTATCCGCTGCTCATGGCGCTGCTGATTACCGCCGCCGTGACGGGCAACACCCTCAATTACTGGATCGGCGAGGCGGTCGGGCAGCGTGTCTTTACGCACGACTACCGCTGGATCAACAAGGATGCGCTGAACCGGACGCACGAATTCTTTGAAAAACACGGTGGCAAGACCATTATCCTGGCGCGTTTCGTGCCCGTGGTGCGCACCTTCGCGCCGTTCGTCGCCGGCGTGTCCGACATGACGCATGCCCGTTTTCAGCTCTATAACGTGACCGGCGCCGCGCTGTGGGTCATTAGCCTGGTCACCGCCGGCTACTTCTTCGGCAATATCCCGGTGGTGCGCGACCACCTTACCGCGATCGTGCTGGTCGGCGTGAGTGCCGCCGTGGTGCCGCTCGCACTCGGCGGCCTGTGGAAGGTCGGCCGCAAGATGATGAGCCGCTAAGGCGGTCACCGGTCGCGCTCCCGGGCGTCTGAGGTTTTTATCGCATGCCATGGGGCCCCGGGACTCAAGTTTCTGCAGCTTTGCGCCGTTACCCGGACTGTAATCCTATTTTCTGGAACCCAATGCGTAACCTGGTCGCCCTGGTCGCTTGCAGCTTCGTCATCTCGACGGCAAGCGCGAACGATCCCCCCAACACAGCGCCGTCCGCCGCCAAGCCGGTCGTCGAGTCGGTGAAAGCCGCATCCGCGCCGGCCAAGCCGGTCTACGTCCCGCGCCTGTCGCCGGCCGCCCAGCGTGCCCAGGACGAGAAGGCCGAAGCGGATCTGGCTGCCAAGATCGCCGAGCGGCTCGCCGCCATGCGCGCCAATCAGGCCGCGCGCGTGGCGGCCGCCAGCAAGGCGCGCAAAGCGACCGAGGCCAAGCGGAAAAACGCGGAACAGGCGCCGCTCGTACGCAATGGCACCCACTGGTCATACGAGGGCGAGCACGGCCCGGCCAACTGGGTCAATATCAATTCGGAATGGGGCAAATGCGGCACCGGCAAGCG
Source organism: Telluria sp. (assembly GCA_049301315.1). GTDB lineage: Bacteria > Pseudomonadota > Gammaproteobacteria > Burkholderiales > Burkholderiaceae_D > JBAQKU01. The sequence continues at coordinate 1,118 of JBAQKU010000386.1, read as the reverse complement.
CCAGTCGCCGATCAATATCCGGGACGGCATGAAGGTCGACCTGGAGCCGATCGCCTTCGAGTACAAACCGTCGTCGTTCAGCGTGGTCGACAACGGTCACACGATCCAGGTTTCTATGGCGGGCGGCAACTACCTCACGGTCCAGAACCGCGCGTTCGAGCTGGTCGAATTCCATTTCCACCGTCCTTCCGAAGAGCGCATCAACGGCAAGGGCTTCGAGATGGTGGTGCACCTGGTGCACAAGGATATCGATGGCCAGCTGGCGATGCTCGCGCTGCTGCTGGAACGGGGCAAGCAGCAGGACCTGATCCAGACCGTGTGGAACAATCTGCCGCTCGAGAAGAACCTGCCGGTCAACCCGGCGCTGCTGCTCGACATGAACGAGCTGCTGCCGCACAAGCGCGAGTATTTCACGTACATGGGGTCGATGACCACGCCGCCATGCAGCGAAGACGTGTTGTGGCTCGTGATGAAGCAGCCGGTGCAGGCGTCGCCGGCGCAGATGGCGCTGTTCAGCCGCCTGTATCCGTTCAACGCGCGCCCGATCCAGGCCAGCGCCGGGCGCGTGATCAAGGAATCGAATTAGCGCCAGTGCTGCAGCATCACCCGGCGTGAACCAGCGCAGTGCCGTGCCAGCGCTCACCGCCCCCCAACGGGATCGGGTCCACCAGCGCCGGCTCGATGCACACGAAACGGCGGTACTCGCCCTGGCCGAGATCGGCCAGCGCCGCGCCATCGGCCGCGCCCGGGTTCCACACCACCGCGTCGGTAAATCCCGTTTGCTTCAGGTGCAGCGTGCATGACCCGGCGCTGAGCGTGATCGGGCCGTCCAGGTCGCGGTAAATCCGGTCGAGCTTGTCGTCGATCGCGAGCGCGCCTTGCTGCATGCCTGTGATGCACACCTGCCCGATCTGGTCGACCAGGTAATAGGTGTGCAGCGCTGCCGCGAACGAAAACGGGGCAGTTCCGGTATTGACCACCTCGAGCGAGATGCGCAGTTCGTCGGCGCGCAGCGCAATGCGCAGTTCCAGCGCAAACGCGTGCGGCCAGGCGGCAGCGGTTTGCGGCGCCAGGTCGGAGCCGGTGAGCGCGAACAGCGCAAACGTCTCGCCGTCCCC
>JBAQKU010000385.1:0-7553 GCA_049301315.1 Telluria sp. | reverse complement strand
CGCCTCGCCACTGCTGATCGGCGGCTGGCTGTTCAGCGGCAAGGCGATTGCGCCCAATTTCGGCAAGCTCAACCCGATCAAGGGCCTGGGCAACATGTTTTCCGTCAACGCCCTGGTGGAGTTGCTCAAGGCAGTCGCCAAGACCATCGTGGTCGGCGGGGTGGCCTGGCTGGTGGTGCTGAGCCAGAAAGAGGCGGTGTTCGGGCTGGCGGTCGAGTCGGTGCGCTCGGGCAGCGCGCACATGATCGACTTGCTCGGCGCGGCCTTCCTGTTCATCGTCGGCGGGCTCGGGGTGGTGGCCGCGATCGACGGCCCGTATCAGATCTGGCACTACGCCAACAAGCTCAAGATGACGCGCCAGGAAGTGACGCAGGAATCGAAGGAGTCCGACGGCAATCCGCAAATCAAGGCCAAGATCCGCCAGATGCAGCGCGAGATGTCGCGCCGGCGCATGATGGCGGCGGTCCCGACGGCCGACGTGGTGGTCACCAACCCGACCCATTACGCCGTTGCGCTCAAGTATGCCGACGGCCAGGGTGGGGCGCCTCGGGTCGTTGCCAAGGGCAGCGACGAAGTGGCGGCCAAGATCCGCGAACTGGCCAAGGAGCACAAGGTGCCGTTGCTGGAGGCGCCGGCGCTGGCGCGTGCGCTGCACCAGCACACCGACATCGGCGACGAGATCCCGGAAGCGCTGTATGCGGCGGTGGCCGAGGTGCTGGCCTACGTGTTCCAGTTGCGTGCCTATGGCAAGGGTGGCGGCAAGTATCCGGACCGGCCCACCAGGCTGGCGGTGCCGCCCGAGCTCGACCCGCTCAACCCGGCTTCGCAGAAGGCCAAGCCGGATTAACATTGTGGGCGCGGGTGCCATCCAACAGTTGAGCGCATAGCCTTCAGCACGAGACTTGAATTCGTGGCATCGATGGCGTGTGCACAAAATGGGGTTCCCGCCTTCGAGGCTGTCGCAAAACGCCAAACGGGCTTCGACGAAGACGGAAATACCGTCGTTCCCGCGCAGGCGGGAACCTAATTCCGCTGCTGTGACGCGGCTAAATTAGGTTCCCGCGTTCGCGGGAACGACGGTGTTGAAGGTGCTAACGAGATTTCGTCACCTCTTTTGCGACAGCCTCCTTCGCGGGAAAGACGTGCGAATGTCGACGCGAGACGTGAATTCGTGGTTTTCGCCATTGAAAAAAGCCGACTTCCCGCGCAGGCGGGAACCCCATTTCGCAGCACAGCAATGCAGCCGGCATCAATGGCATGCACACAAAATGCGGTCCCCGCCCGCGCGGAAACGAGCGCGAATATGCGCGCAAGGCTCCGCGTCCGGTCCCGGCCAACTTCGCCTGGCGTGAACAGGAACGTCTTTCGCTGGCTGTTCCTTCGATTGTCATTAGGCAATTTCGCCAATAATGGCGTTGCCAGGGCCGCGAGCCGGGCGCATCCCAGCGGACAAGAATAATCGGAGCAGCACAATGAACAGCATCAACATGCCGGCGTGGTTAAGCGGACTCGCAGGGAAGGGCGGCCAGGCCATGGCCGCGCCGATCATCATCATCTTGCTGCTGGCGATGATGGTGCTGCCGCTGCCGGCCTTCATCCTCGACGTGTTCTTCAGCTTTAACATCGCGCTGGCGGTCATTGTCCTGCTCACCAGCCTGTACACGGTCAAGCCGCTCGATTTCATGGCATTTCCGACCATCCTGCTGGTGTCGACCATGCTGCGCCTGTCGCTCAACGTCGCCTCCACCCGCGTGGTGCTGACCGAGGGCCACACCGGCGGCGCGGCGGCCGGCAAGGTGATCGAGGCCTTCGGCCACTTCCTGATCGGCGGTAACTTCGCGGTCGGTATCATCGTGTTCATCATCCTGACGATCATCAACTTTACGGTCGTTACCAAGGGCGCCGGCCGGATCGCCGAAGTGGGCGCTCGCTTCGCGCTCGATGCGATGCCGGGCAAGCAGATGGCGATCGACGCCGACCTGAACGCCGGGCTGATCGGCGAGGACGAGGCGCGCCGGCGCCGCACCGAAGTGGCCCAGGAAGCCGAATTCTATGGCGCCATGGACGGCGCCAGCAAATACGTGCGCGGCGATGCGGTGGCCGGCATCATGGTTACCGTCATTAACATTGTCGGCGGCCTGCTGGTCGGCATCATGCAGCACGATCTTGGCTTTTCCCAGGCGCTCGAGACCTACACCCTGCTCGCCATCGGCGACGGCCTGGTGGCACAGATTCCTTCGCTCATCATCTCGACCGCGGCCGGTATCGTCGTCTCGCGCGTGGCCAGCGACCAGGACATCGGCGGCCAGCTGATCACCCAATTGTTCGCCAAGCCGCAGGTGTTGTACATCACCGCCGGCATCATCGGCGGCATGGGCCTGATTCCCGGCATGCCGAACTTCGTGTTCCTGCTGCTGGCGGCCCTGCTGGCCGGCTCGGCCTACCTGGTGGGCAAGCGCGCCGCCGCAGTCCCCGAAGAGGCCGATGCGCCGGCGCCGTCCGCCGCGCCCGAGCAGGAAGAGGCGAGCTGGCAGGACATCATGCCGGTCGACACGCTCGGGCTGGAAGTGGGCTACCGCCTGATCCCGCTGGTGGACAAGGCCCAGGGCGGCGAGCTGCTCAAGCGCATCAAGGGCATCCGCAAGAAATTTGCGCAGGAAGTCGGGTTCCTGGCGCCGCCGGTGCATATCCGCGACAACCTCGAACTGAAGCCGTCGGCCTACCGCATCATGCTCAAGGGGGTCGAAGTGGGCAGCGGTGAAGCGCTCAACGGCCAGTTCCTGGCGATCAATCCGGGCATGGCCAGCGGCAATTTGCCGGGGCTGGTGACCACCGATCCGGCCTTCGGGCTGCCCGCCACCTGGATCGACGCCGGCCTGCGCGACGAGGCGCAGAGCATGGGCTTTACCGTGGTCGACGCCGGCACCGTGGTCGCGACCCATCTCAATCACCTCATCACCACGCACGCATCCGAACTGCTCGGGCGCGCCGAAGTGCAGGCCTTGCTCGACCATCTGGCCAAGGATGCGCCCAAGCTGGTCGAGGACCTGGTGCCGAAAGTGGTATCGCTGTCGGTGCTGCAAAAGGTGCTGCAGAATTTGCTGGTCGAAGGGGTGCACATCCGCGACATGCGTTCGGTCATCGAGACCTTGTCCGAGCACGCCAGCTTCACCCAGGATCCGAACGAGCTCACCGCGCTGGTGCGCATCGCGCTGGGACGGGCCATCGTGCAGCAACTGTTCCCCGGCGCCAGCGAGCTGTCGGTGATGACGCTCGACAACCGCCTGGAACGCCTGCTGATGCAGGCGCTGGGGGCGGGCGGCGACGGCACCGGCATCGAGCCGGGACTGGCCGATACCATCGCGCAGCAGGCCGGCGCGGCGGCGGCGCAGCAGGAGCAGCTGGGATTGACGCCGGTGCTGCTGGTGCCGGGACCGCTGAGGGGCCTGCTGTCGCGTTTCCTGCGCAGGGCGCTGCCGCAGCTGAAGGTGCTGTCGCACGCGGAGGTTCCCGAGACCAAGACGATTCGCGTGACCAGCCTGGTCGGCGCGCCGGGGTAACCCTGCGCCGCATCAGAAAAGGGGGTTAATCCCCTTCCTTCTCGTCCGATGGTTTCCTAACGGCATCGTCAATAATGGACACCATGAAAAGGGCGAGTGCTTCATGTGGAGGCACGGCCCGCAGGTTCACCAGGAGTTGATGATGGCAACCAGTTTTAACGCAGCCCGGATGTGCGGAGGCCAACGATGAATGTTCAAAAATTTACCGCGGCCACCTCGCGTGAAGCATTGCGCAAGGTGCGCGATGCGCTCGGTCCCGATGCGGTGATCCTGTCGAACCGGCCGGTCGACGGCGTCGTCGAAATCCTCGCCCTGGCCGGCGACGACATCGCCTCGATTGCCGCGCCCGAGGCCGGCTCCGAGATGGCCCAGCCGCGCCCCAGCCTGCAGCTGCCGCCCGAATCGTATGCCAACCGCAGCCCGGCCGCTCCAGCCGCGTTCGACAAGGCGCAAATGAGCGCGCTGATGGCCGCCGCCATCGCCCAGGCCAAGGAAAGCGCGGCCACCGAGATGAGCGGCATGATGAGCGAGATCCGCGCCATGCGCGGCCTGATGGAAACCCAGCTGGCCGAATTGTCGTGGGGTACCACCCAGCAGCGCGAGCCGCACAGGGCGGCCGTGCTGCGCGAGATGCTGGCCGCCGGCTTCAGTGCCAGCCTGGCGCGCTATCTGATCGAGAAAATGCCGGCGGGAAAAGACGCGGCCGAGAGCATGCTCTGGATCAAGACTGTACTGGGGCGCAACCTGTGCACCATCTCGAACGAGGATGCGATCCTGGAACACGGCGGCGTGTTCGCCCTGGTCGGCCCTACCGGGGTGGGCAAGACCACCAGCACGGCCAAGCTGGCGGCGCGCTGCGTGATGCGGCACGGCCCGGACAAGCTGGCCCTGATCACCACCGACGCCTATCGTATCGGCGGCCACGAACAACTGCGCATCTACGGCAAGATCCTGGGCGTGATGGTGCACTCGGTCAAGGACGAAGCCGATCTGCGCATCGCCCTCAAGGAGCTGCGCAACAAGCACACGGTGCTGATCGACACGGTCGGCGTGTCGCAGCGCGACCAGATGGTCACCGAGCAGGTCGCCATGCTGTCGGAAACGGGCGCCGACGTGAAGCGCCTGCTGTGCCTGAACGCCACCTCGACCAACGAAACGCTCAATGAGGTGGTGCGCGCCTACCAGGGCAGCGGGCTGGCCGGCTGCATCATGACCAAGCTTGACGAAGCGGCCTCGATCGGCAGCGTGCTCGACGTGGTGATCCGCCAGAAGCTCAAGCTGTTTTATGTCTCGAACGGCCAGCGCGTGCCGGAAGACCTGCACCTGGCCGAGCGCGACATGCTGATCGAGCGCGCCTTCGGCCTCAAGCGCAGCGTGGTCGCGAGCCAGTATTCCGACGCTGAATTGCCGATGCTGATGGCCAACACCAGCAACGCGCACAATGACCGCAGCCTGCGCGAGGTGTCCCTTGGCTAATTTCGATTTCGACCAGGCCGAAGGCCTGCGCCGGATGCTGGCCGGCCCCAAGCCACGCATCGTCACCTTTTTGTGCGCCACCGCGGAAGACGACAAGGGCGCCATGCTGGTCAACCTGGGCGCCTCGCTGGCGCGCGCCGGCAACGATGTGCTCATCGTCGACGCCTGCGAACACGACTACGGCGTGGCGCAGCGCCTCGGCGTGGACCACGGCGCCAGCCTGCTCCAGGTGGCGCGCCAGGAATGCGGCCTGAACCAGGTCATCCACCAGGTGCCGCAAGGCTTCGGCGTGGCCAGCATGGCGCGCGGCAAGAGCGCGCGCACAGGTCCGGACGAGGCGCGCCGCCTGGCCAAGACCTTCGACGTGCTGGTCAGGCAGACCGGCATCGTGATCGTCGACGCCGAATTCGGCAGCGACGACAGCTTTCCGGTGCCGGTCATGGCCAGTGCCGAGATCGTGGTGCAGGTGTCGACCAGCGCCGCCTCGATCAAGGCCGGCTACAGCCTGGTCAAGCGGCTCTCGCAGCAACTGGGCCGGCGCCCGTTCGGGATCCTTGTCACCGGCGCTTCCGAATCGGAAGCAAAAGTGGTATACGATAATATGTCATCTGCGGCAAGTCGCTACCTTGCCGTCCAGCTCGTTTCGATGGGCTCGGTGCCGGCCGACGAATACCTGCAGCGCGCGGCGCGCCTTGGGCGCGCAGTGGTCGATGCATTCCCGCTGGCCGGGGCTTCGGTAGCGTTTCGCCGGTTGGCAGGGCGCTTTGCCCTGTCCGGGATGGCGCAACTTGGCCGCGCAGGGGGAAACACACATTTTGGTTCATAACAAACAACAATAAGCCATGTACACGGTCAAAGGCAAAGCGAACAAGGACTACCTGCTGACGGAGCACATGCCGTTGGTAAAGCGTCTGGCCCACCACATGAAGGCGAAGCTTCCTCCCAGCGTGGAGGTGGACGACCTGGTGCAGGCCGGCATGATCGGCCTGCTCGACGCCATCAACCGGTATGAAGAAACCCATGGCGCCCAGTTCGAGACCTATGCCGTGCTGCGCATCCGCGGCGCCATGCTCGACGAACTGCGCAACAGCGACTGGCTGCCGCGCAGCATGCGCCAGAACATGCGCAAGATCGAAACGGCGATGAGCACGCTGCAGCAGCGGCTCGGCCATCCGCCCACCGAATCGGAAGTGGCCAAGCTGCTCAAGCTGTCGCTGGCCGACTACCAGGACATGCTGTCCGACGGCGGCGGCCACCAGCTGGTGTACTACGAAGACTTCCACGACAACGACGGGCACGACAGCTTCCTCGACCGCTATGCGGTGGACGATGCCGACCCCCTGCGCAGCCTGCTCGAAGGCGACTTCCGCCAGGCCGTCATCGACGCCATCGACGCCTTGCCGCCGCGCGAAAAAATCCTCATGGGCCTGTACTACGAGGAAGAACTGAACCTGAAGGAAATCGGGGCCGTCATGGGCGTGTCGGAATCGCGCGTTTCGCAGTTGCACACCCAGGCGGTGGCGCGGCTGCGTGCGGCATTAAGGGAGCTGGCGTGGACTGGTCCAGCTTAATCGGCATCGCGCTGGCGCTGGCCGGCCTGTTCATCGGCCACGGCCTGGAAGGCGGCAAGCTGGCCTCGCTGCTGCAGCCGGCCGCCTTCGCCATCGTGGTGATCGGCACCACCGGCGCGGTCCTGCTCCAGACCGAGACCCCGACCTTCGTGCGCGGCATGCGCATGCTCGGCTGGGTGTTCGCGCCTCCGCCCAGCCAGCGCGGCCCGCTGGCCGCGGCGATCGCCGACTGGAGCCAGCACGCGCGCCGCGACGGCCTGCTCTCGCTCGAACAGTACATGCACGAAACGAGCGACAAGTTCATCCAGAAAGGGCTGCGCCTGGTGGTCGACGGGATCGCCCCGGACAAGCTGCGCGGCCTGCTCGAAACCGAGCTCAACGCCTACGAATTCAGCCAGCGCCAGGCCATCAAGATCTGGGAGTCGGCGGGCGGCTATTCGCCCACCATCGGCATCCTGGGCGCCGTGCTGGGCCTGATCCACGTGATGGAAAACCTGACCGACCCGGCCCGCCTGGGCGGCGGCATCGCGGTCGCCTTCGTGTCCACCGTGTACGGGGTCGGACTGGCCAACCTGTTCTTCTTCCCGGTCGCCAACAAGCTCAAGGGCATCGTGGCCGAGACCGTCACGCAGTACGAGATCCTGACCGAAGTGTTCCACGACATCGCCAGCGGCGACCACTCGCGCGTGATCGAAGAGCGCGTCGCCAGCCTGCTCACCCGGCTCTGACATGGCGCGCAAAAAATACGACGACAAGGGCGAGAACCACGAGCGCTGGCTGATTTCGTACGCCGATTTCATCACCTTGCTGTTTGCGTTCTTCGTCGTGATGTACGCGGTCTCGGTGGTCAACGAAGGCAAGTACCGGGTGTTTTCCGACGCGCTCGGCGAGGCCTTCGGCGGGCGCTCCGCCGCCTCCAGGACCACCAGCCAGGTCGGGCCTGTGC
>JBAQKU010000384.1:0-3973 GCA_049301315.1 Telluria sp. | reverse complement strand
CCAGGTGCGGCGTGTCTTAGCCGATCACGCGCAGCGAGTAGTCGGTCGCGCGCACGTCCTTGGTCAGGGCGCCGATCGAGATGCGGTCGACCCCGGTTTCGGCAATCGCGCGCACGCTCCCGGCGTTCACTCCGCCGGACGCTTCCAGCAGCGCGCGTCCTGCGTTGATCTCGACCGCCGAACGCATCATGGCGAGGTCGAAGTTGTCGAGCAGGATGGAGGTCGCGCCGGCGCCGAGGGCCTGGCCCAGCTCGTCGAGATTCTCCACTTCGACCTGCACCGGCACCCCGGACTTGAGTTGCCCGGCCGCGGCCAGTGCCTTGTCGATGCCACCGGCGGCGGCAATATGGTTTTCCTTGATCAGGATGCCGTCATACAGCGCCATCCGCTGGTTCTGTCCGCCGCCCACGCGCACTGCGTATTTTTGCGCCTGGCGCAGGCCCGGCAGGGTCTTGCGGGTGTCGAGGATGGCGGCCTTGGTGCCTGCAATCGCCTCGACATACTTGCGCGTCGCGCTCGCCACGCCGGACATCAGCTGCAGGAAATTGAGCGCGCCGCGTTCGGCCGTCAGCAGCGAGCGCGGCGAGGCTTCGATCGTGCATACCAGGCTGTCGGCGCTCATCAGGTCGCCTTCCGCATACTTCCAGTCGATATCGATGTCCCGGTCCAACGCCAGCATGATGCCTTCGAACCAGGGCGCGCCGCACAGCACCGCTTCTTCGCGCACGATCACGCGCGCGACGACGCGGGTGTCGCCCGGCACCAGCTTGCCGGTCAGGTCGCCGCTGCCGACGTCTTCGAGCAGGGCAGCGAGCAGGTTTGCGTCGAACGCGGCCTGCAGCTGGGCATCGAATTGATGGTGCGGATTGCGTAAATTGCTCATGCAGGGCCCACTCCTGAAAACAGTTTGGCTTCTTGTGCCAGCTCGCCGCTCGGCAATGCCTTGGCTTTTTTTGCGGCGGCAAAATCGAGCATGCGGTCGATCGAGCGCACCGCGAGCTTGCCGATGGCCGGATCGACGTGGATTTCGTTGCCGCCGTTTTCGAGCACCTCGGCCAGGTTCTGCAGGCCGTTCATCGCCATCCAGGGGCAGTGCGCGCAGCTCTTGCAGGTGGCGCTGTTGCCGGCGGTGGGCGCTTCGATCAGCTGCTTGCCGGGCGCGGCCATGCGCATCTTGTGCAGGATCCCGTTGTCGGTGGCGACGATGAAGGTGCCCGCATCCATGGTCTGCGCGGCGTGGATCAGTTGCGTGGTCGAACCGACCACGTCGGCCAGCGCCACCACGTTGGCGGGCGACTCGGGGTGCACCAGCACCTTCGCATTCGGATACTCGGCCTTGAGCAGTTCCAGTTCGACTCCCTTGAACTCGTCGTGCACCAGGCAGGAGCCCTGCCACAGCAGCATGTCGGCGCCGGTCTTTTTCTGGATGTAGGAACCGAGGTGCTTGTCGGGCGCCCACAGGATCTTCTTGCCCTGGGCATGCAGGTGCGCGACGATGTCGAGGCCGATCGAGGACGTCACCATCCAGTCGGCGCGCGCCTTGACGGCGGCGCTGGTGTTCGCGTACACGACCACGGTGCGCTCCGGATGGGCGTCGCAGAAGGCGCTGAATTCGTCGGCCGGGCAACCCAGGTCGAGCGAACAGGTCGCGTCCAGGTCGGGCATCAGGATGCGTTTTTCGGGACTCAGGATCTTGGCGGTCTCGCCCATGAAGCGCACGCCGGCCACCACCAGCGTCCGAGCCGGATGGTCGCGCCCGAAGCGCGCCATCTCGAGCGAGTCGGATACGCAGCCGCCGGTTTCCTCGGCCAGGTCCTGCAGGTCGGCGTCGACGTAGTAATGGGCCACCAGCACCGCTTCGCGTTCCTTGAGCAGGCGCCGGATGCGTTCCTTGAGTGCGGTTTTTTCGGAGGGCGATGGCGTGGCCGGAGTACGTGCCCACGCGGAGGCGGTGCAACTGCCGCCGCCTTGCGGACGCTCGTACTCGACGGGCATGATTGGTAAGATTTTCATAGGCAATACTATCTCATTCACAGCAATGTTTGCAGGCGGGGGCGGCAGCGCCGCCCTGCCCGCTGTCACATCAGTCGATACCCTGGCTGGTCAGGTAGTCTTCGTAGTTGCCGCGGAAGTCGACGATCTCGTTTTCCTTGATTTCGAGCACGCGCGTTGCAAGCGAGGACACGAATTCGCGGTCGTGCGAGACGAACAGCAGCGTGCCGGCGTATTTTTCAAGCGCGATGTTGAGCGATTCGATCGATTCCATGTCCATGTGGTTGGTCGGCTCGTCGAGCAGCATGACGTTGTGGCGGCCCAGCATCAGCTTGCCATACATCATGCGGCCCTTTTCGCCGCCGGACAGCACGCGCACCGATTTCTTGACGTCGTCGCCGCCGAACAGCAGGCGCCCCAGGATCGAACGCACGGCCTGGTCGTCGTCGCCTTCCTTGGTCCACTGGCCCATCCAGTCGGTCAGCACCGTGTCGGCTGCGAACTCTTCGGTCGGGTCTTGCGGCATGTAGCCCACGTTCGCGTTCTCGGCCCACTTCACGCGGCCGGTGTCGGCCTGCAGGCCGCACAAGTCGCCGCCGATGCAGCGCAGCAGCGTGGTCTTGCCGGCGCCGTTGGCGCCGATGATCGCGATGCGCTCGCCCGCCTCGACCATGATGTTGAAATTCCTGAACAGCTGGCGCTCGTACTTCTTGGAGATGCCTTCGACTTCCACCGCCAGGCGGTGCAGCTTTTTCTCGCCTTCGAAACGCACGAACGGGTAGGCGCGCGAGGATGGCTTGATGTCGTCGACCTTGATCTTCTCGATCTGCTTGGCGCGCGAGGTGGCCTGGCGTGCCTTCGACTTGTTGGCGGCGAAGCGGCGTACGAAGTCCTGCAGTTCGGCGACCTTTTCCTTGGCCTTGGCGTTGTTGCTCAGTTGCTGGTTGCGCGCCTGGGTCGAGGCGAACATGTAGTCGTCGTAGTTGCCCGGATAGACCTTGAGCGTGCCGTAGTCCATGTCGGCCACGTGGGTGCAGACCTGGTTCAGGAAGTGGCGATCGTGCGAAATGATCACCATGGTCGAGTTGCGGTCGTTGAGCACGTCCTCGAGCCAGCGAATCGTGTTGATGTCGAGGTTGTTGGTCGGCTCGTCGAGCAGCAGGATGTCCGGATTGGAAAACAGCGCCTGCGCCAGCAGCACGCGCAGCTTCCAGCCCGGCGCCACGGCGCTCATCGGGCCCTGGTGCTGGTCGATCGACACGCCGGCGCCGAGCAGCAGTTCGCCGGCGCGCGCCTCGGCCGAGTAGCCGTCGTATTCGGCGACCTTGCTTTCGAGTTCGGCCGCGTGCATGTAGTCGTCGTCGCTCGCCTCGGGATTGGCGTAGATCGCGTCGCGCTCGGAGATCGCGTTCCACAGTTCGGTGTGGCCCATCATGACCACGTCGAGCACGCGCATGTCTTCGAACGCGAACTGGTCCTGGCGCAGCTTGCCCAGGCGCTCGTTCGGATCGAGCATGACGGTGCCGCCGGACGGATCGAGGTCGCCGCCGAGGATTTTCATGAAGGTCGACTTGCCGCAGCCGTTCGCACCGATCAGGCCATAGCGGTTGCCATCGCCGAACTTGACCGAGATGTTTTCGAACAGCGGCTTGGCGCCGAATTGCATTGTGATATTTGCAGTGGAGAGCACTAGTAATGCCTTTAAAAGCGAAGAATTAACCGGGTATTTTACCATTGTGCAGTGCACACCTGTTCGACTGCCCTAAAATTTCTTGATAAACATACACGGGCGCGCTCATGCCTTGGAAGCTGGCGCCCGCGGCTGCTCGCCAAGATAGGTGTAGCGGCGCCACAATGCCTCGAGCGGCCCTTGGGCGTGGCGCGCCAGCCACCAGCGGCTCAGCCACAGCTGCGCCAGCATGACGGCCGCGCAATAGAGCAGCAAGCCGGTGCGCGAGAGCTGGGCGCCCCAGCCCAGTCC
>JBAQKU010000383.1:0-2951 GCA_049301315.1 Telluria sp. | reverse complement strand
CCCTGGTGGCCGCGCGCGATGCCGTGCGGGCCGCCGATGCGGCACGGATGGATGCGCGGCGCGCCCGGAAAGCGGCTGCCCTCGCATCGAGGCAGGCACACCATGCCGGACCTCCTACCGCATGGCGCGCCTGGTTCGACGGTTCGGCCCATCCCAATCCGGGCCGCTGCGGCATCGGCGCCGTGCTCAAGGGACCGGCCGGCGAGCTGATTGAAATTTCGCAGGCGGCGGGACACGGCAACAGCAGCGAAGCCGAATACCGCGCCTTGATCGCGCTCCTCGACGCGGCTGTCAGCTCGCACTCGCACCAGTTGACCGTCTACGGCGACAGCCAGGTGGTGATCGATGACGTCAACGCGGCCGATCATGCCGCAGCGCCAAGCCTGCATGAATACCGCGCCGCGGCGCGCGCGCTGATCGCGCAACTGCCTGACGTGACGCTGCGCTGGATTCCCCGCCACAAGAACCCGGAGGCCGACGCGCTGTCCCAGCGAGGCGTGGCACAAGGTGGCTGCACGCCATGACATTGCGTTAAGATACGCCCTTCGCCTTTTTTCCCCCACCGGGGCCGACCGTTCATGACAAGCAGCCCCGTAGTCCCGCTCGCGCCCGCTCCGGCCGGCAGCCTGAAGTTCGTCCTGATCTGCGTTTTCATCGACATGCTCGGCATCGGACTGATCGTCCCGGTGCTGCCGGTGCTGGTCGGCGAATTCGTCAGCGGACGCGATCAGCAGGCGATGTGGTTCGGTATCATGTCGATGGTGTTCGGGCTGATGCAGTTCATTTTCATGCCGATGCTGGGAGCAATCAGCGATCGCGTCGGACGCCGCCCGGTGCTGATGTATTCGATGGCGGGCATGTGCATCAATTTTCTCACCACGGCATGGGCTACCAGCCTGCTCTATCTGTTCGTCGGCCGCATCATCGGCGGCATGTCCTCGGCCAGCATGTCGGTCGCTTCGGCCTATGCATCCGACATCTCCACCCATGAGAATCGCGCCAAGAGCTTCGGCAAGGTGGGCGCCGCCTTCGGGCTCGGTTTCATCTGCGGCCCCATGCTGGGCGGGCTGCTCGGCAGCATCAGCCTGCAACTGCCGTTCTACGTGGCGGCCGGCCTGTCGGCTGCCAACCTGGTCTACGGCTATTTCTTCGTGCCCGAATCGCTGCCGGCGGCGCGCCGCGCGCCGTTCGCGCTGGCCAGGATAAACCCGTTCGCGGCCCTGCTCAAACTGCTCGGCCGCACCGAAATCCGCGGCCTGGTCGCAGTCTACGCGCTGATGACGTTCGCGCAGATGATGCTGCAGTCGACCTGGGTGCTGTACACCACCTTCCGCTTCGACTGGACCCCGCTCGACAACGGCATCGCCCTGTTCTGCGTGGGCGTGTCGGCCGCCGTGGTGCAGGCCGGCCTGCTGGGCATATTGATGAAACGCTTCGGCGAGGTGCGCCTCTCGATCCTGGGACTGGCCTCCGGCTGCATCACCTACATCCTGTACGGCCTGGCGACCCAGGGCTGGATGATGTACGTTTTCATCCTGTGCAACCTGCTCGCGTTCGCCGCCGGTCCCTCGCTGCAGGGGATCATCTCGAAAGCGTCGGCGGCCAACGAACAGGGCGAGCTGATGGGATCGCTGCAGTCGATCGGCAGCCTGGGGATCATCTTCATGCCGCTGGCGGGCACCGCCATTCTCGGCATGGCGAGCCACCTGCCGGCGCAGGACTGGCGTATCGGCGGCACCTTTTTCGTGTGCGCGGCCATGCAGGCGGTTGCGATCCTGGTCGCCACGCGCTACTTCAAGTCGCACCATTTGAGCGCTTGAGGCGAGCAGCGCCGGGCCGGCCTTCAGTTGGCGCGCCAGAACTATTAATTTAATGCATGTTTTTCGGGCGGCCACACGCGTGCCGGCGCAGTGCGCCGTTATAATTCGCCATTGTCTTCGCCAGGGGCCTCATCGTGTCCGACCGCATCAAAGTACTGCCGCAGTATTTCCTGCCCAAGCAGGCCATCACCTCGCTGGCCGGGCGCGTCGCGGGCGCCAGGGGCGGCGCCATGACCACCCGCATGATCAGCTGGTTCGTGGGCAAGTACGGGGTGAACATGGACGAGGCGGTCAACCCGGACATCGCCAGTTATTCCAGCTTTAACGACTTCTTCACGCGAGCGCTGCGCATCGAGGCGCGCCCGATCGCGGCGGCCGATTTCATCTGCCCGGTGGACGGCGCCATCAGCCAGTTCGGCCAGATCGACGACCACCAGATTTTCCAGGCCAAGGGCCACAAGTTCACGACCGCGGCGCTGGTCGGCGGCGACACCGCGCTGGCCGCCCACTTTCAGCACGGCAGCTTCGCCAACCTGTACCTGAGCCCCAAGGATTACCACCGCATCCACATGCCTTGCGACGGCCGCCTGACGCGCATGATCTACGTGCCCGGCGCCCTGTTCTCGGTCAATCCCACCACCGCGCGCGGCATTCCCGGCCTGTTCGCACGCAACGAGCGCGTGGTGTGCGTGTTCGAGTCGCCCGAACACGGCCCGTTCGTGATGACGCTGGTCGGCGCGACCATCGTCGGCAGCATGGCGACGGTGTGGCATGGCGTGGTCAATCCGCCGCGCGCGCCGCACATCTGCGAATGGCATTACCAGGACCGGCAGGTGGTGCTTGAAAAGGGCGAGGAAATGGGCCGCTTCCTGCTCGGCTCCACCGTCGTGATGCTGTTTCGGAACGATACGATCAGGTTCAACCCGGACTGGGCGCCGGGACGCAGCATCCGTCTGGGCGAAATGATGGGCAACGCGCCGAAACAGGCTTGACGCGGCAGGACACTAGTACAACATCCCTTAAATACATTGAATAAATAATTGCCCTCGATTATCATAAGCGAATGAGTCGAGGTCGCCATGCAACGCCAGTGAAGCTGGCAAAAAAAGAAAGACTGGAACTGCTAACGCT
>JBAQKU010000382.1:0-4477 GCA_049301315.1 Telluria sp. | reverse complement strand
CAGCAGCGCCATCCGTGGCGCCCGTCACACCACCGGTCAACCCGGCAGCTCCCGCAACCAATGCAAAATAGTACGTCGCCCGTCGCAACACCGACCGTCTTTCGCCGCTTGATCTGTATGGTGTATGAAGGCCTGCTGCTGGCGGCGGTAGAGATGTTCGCGGTCGGGCTTTACCTGCTCGCGAGCGGCAACCGGCATACGCCGGCCCTCGATCATGGGCTCAAATTCTTCCTGTTCCTGGTCACGGCCGCCTACTTCATTTATTTCTGGACCGACAGCGGGCATACGCTGGCCATGAAGACCTGGCGCATCAAGCTGGTCAAGCTCGGTGACGCCCGGGTGCCGCTGCGCAGCGCGGCCATCCGGTTCCTGCTGGCGTGGGGCTGGTTCCTGCCGGCGCTGGTGGTGTGCTATGCGTTCAAGCTGACCGACAAGGGCCAGGTCAGCGCGGCGATTGCGATCGGGGTCGCCGCATGGGCCATGACGGCGTTGCTCGACAAGGACCGCCAGTTCCTGCATGACAAGCTGGCCGGGACGCGCCTGATTTCGCTGCCGAAGCGCGCCAAGGGCGCGTAACACCGGCCCCGGCCTAGAACCGTTCGTATTCGTGCAGGTAGCGCCACTGCCCCACCGGCAGGCCTGCCATCGACACGCGTCCGATGCGGATGCGCTTCACGCTCACCACGCCCAGCCCCACCATGCGGCACATGTGTTCGAGCTGCCCTGGCTTGACGCCTTTCGCGGCAAAGCGCAAGCGGGTCTCGTTCTGCCAGCTGACCTTCATCGGCGCAATCTCCTTGCCGTTGAACGTCAACCCGAAATTGAGCATCGCCAGTCCGCCTTCGCGGATCGCGCCCGACACTTCCACGATAAATTCCTGCTCGACCCGTACACCTTCTTCGACCAGCTTGCGCGTCACACGGAAATCCTGGGTGTACACGACCAGGCCGCTGGCCTTCGTCTCCAGCGGTATGGTGAGGTCCAGGTTGGCCAGGTGGCGCTTGAGAAAACGCTGCTTGCTGCCATGTTCGGCCAGCAGCAGCGTCTCGGGGATCAGGCAATCGAGGGCGCTCGGCCCGCCGGCGTCCACGCCGGCACTGTAGCCGGCAGGCTTGTGCAGCAGGATCGTCACGGGCACCAGTTCGAGCAGCGTGGCGTCGGGATGGAGCACCACGTCCTGTTCATCGGCCACGCGCGCGCCGGCCTCCTCGACCACCTTGCCATCGACGCTGACCCAACCGCCCGCGATGTACTGTTCGGCTTCGTTGCGCGAACAGGGAACCATTTCGGCCACGCGTTTGGCCAGGCGAATCGTAGGGTCGTTCATGGGTTCAGTTGCGCCAATCTTTGAAAAAGGCCGTGAACACGTCGATGGTGCGCCGCACGTCGTCGGCGCTGATGTCGATATGCGTGACCAGGCGCGTATGCGGCCCGACCGTGGCGCGGATGCGCTCGCGCGCGAGCGTGGCGCGCAGCGCGTCGCACGCGGCCGGCGGGATCTCGACATAAAAAATATTCGTCTGCGGCGTCGCCACCGTCAGCCCGGGGATCTGGCCCAGGCCGCGCGACAGCGTGGCCGCGTTGGCATGGTCGTCGGCCAGGCGCTCGATATTGTGCTCGAGCGCGTACAGGCCCGCCGCCGCCAGGATGCCGGCCTGACGCATGCCGCCGCCCAGCATCTTGCGCCAGCGCTTGCCTTGTTCGATGAATGCCCTGCTGCCGCACAGGACCGAGCCGACCGGCGCGCCAAGGCCTTTGGACAGGCACACCGAGACGCTGTCGAAACCGGCCGTGGCCGCGCGCAGGGACATGCCCTGCTTGACGGCGGCATTGCAGACGCGGGCGCCGTCAAGGTGCGTGGCCAGACCGCGCGCATGCGCCAGCGCAGTCGCGTCGGCGAGGTAGCCGGAATCGAGCACCCGTCCGCCGATGGTGTTCTCCAGCGCCAGCAAGCGGGTGCGCGCGAAGTGGATATCGTCCGGCTTGATGTAGGCTTCGATGTCGGGCAGGGCGATGGCGCCGTCCGGCCGGTTGGCGATCGGCTGCGGCTGGATGCTGCCGAGCACCGCCGCGCCGCCGGCTTCGTAGCGGTAGGTGTGCGCTTCCTGGCCAACCAGGTATTCGTCGCCGCGTCCGCAGTGGACCATCAGCGCAATCAGGTTGCTCTGGGTGCCGGACGGCGCGAACAGCCCCGCCTCGAAGCCGAACAGCTCGGCCGCGACCTCCTGCAGGCGGTTCACGCCAGGGTCGTCCCCGTACACGTCGTCGCCCACCTCGGCGCGCTGCATCGCGGCGCGCATGGCCTCGCCGGGCCGGGTGACGGTGTCGCTGCGCAGGTCGATCCAGTGTTCCATTGTTCTACTCATCCTGTCATTGGCGTTGACGGCAGCGCTTCGGCTTCGGCCAGTTTCCCGGTGTAAAAACGCTGGCCCATTTCTTCGAGGCCGAGCGTGACCAGCACTTCCTGCAGGCGCTCGCTGGGGCGCTTGCGCGGCAGGTCCTTGAAGCTGGCGATGATCAGTTCGTTCTTCATCGAGTGCTCCCAGCCGACCAGTTCCGTCACGTTGACCTGGTAGCCGTGCGCCTCGAGCTGAAGGCAGCGTAGCACGTTGGTGACCTGGCTGCCGAATTCGCGCGTATGCAGCGGATGGCGCCAGATTTCGGTCAGCGCGCTCTTGCCGAGCTCCTTGCCCTTGTTCTTCTTCAGTACCGTTGCGACCTCGGCCTGGCAGCACGGCACCAGCACCATGAACCTGGCGCGCTTCCTGAGCGCGAAATCGATCGCGTCGTCGGTCGCGGTATTGCAGGCGTGCAGCGCGGTGACGATGTCGACCTGCGCCGGCAGCAGCGCCGATTCGGTCGACTCGGCCACGGACAGGTTCAGGAACGACATGCCGGGAAAGCCCAGCCGGGCCGCCAGCTCGCTCGATTTTTGCACCAGCTCTTCGCGCGTCTCGATGCCGTAGATGCGCGAACCGTCGTCCAGGTTCTTGAAGAACAGGTCATACAGGATGAAGCCGAGGTAGGATTTGCCCGCCCCGTGATCGACCAGCGATATGCCGGGATGCTCCTGCAGGATATCCTTGAGCAACGGCTCGATGAACTGGTACAGGTGGTAGACCTGCTTGAGTTTGCGCCGGCTGTCCTGGTTAAGCTTGCCGTCGCGCGTGAGGATGTGCAGTTCCTGCAGCAGCGCGACCGACTGGCCGGGCCGGATCTCGGGCGCCAGCGCCTGCGCCGCTTCGGGGTTTTTTCCGGTATCAGCGCGCTTCATCGATCCACGCTGCCTGAATCGCTTCGAGTACTTTTTCGCCGCCGCGCGTATGGTCGTCGCTGAAACCGTCGAGATCGACCACCCAGTTATGCAGGTCGACGAAGCGTACGCCGGCCGGATCGACGTCCGGGAATTTGTCGTACAGGGCCTCGGCGATGGCCGAAATATCGCTCCATTTCATGGCAACTCCCGATCAGTGATTTTCGCTGGCATGGTTGATCGTGTACTTCGGAATCTCGACCACCAGGTCCTGCGTTCCCACCAGCGCCTGGCATGACAGGCGCGAGACCGCTTCCAGTCCCCACGCCTTGTCGAGCAGGTCGTCTTCCATCTCGGTCGCCTCGCCGAGCGATTCGAGACCTTCGCGCACCAGCACGTGGCAGGTGGTGCAGGCGCACGATTTCTCGCAGGCGTGCTCGATGTTGATGTCGTTGGCCAGCATGACGTCGCACAGCGACTGTCCGCTCGGCGCTTCGATGACGGCGCCTTCCGGGCACAGCACCGGGTGGGGCAAGAATACGATTTGTGGCACTTGAATTTCCTCTTGTTTAGTCTGCTCAGACCTGATCGAGCGTCTTGCCGGTCAGTGCGGTGCGCACGCTTTGGTCCATGCGGCGCGATGCAAATTCCTCGGTACCGCCGGCGAGCGCTTCGACCGCCGCGTGCAGTGCCGTCTGCTTCGATGCCGCATCCGCCGATTCCTCGGTGGACAGGGCAATCGCGTCGCGCACCGCATCCATCAGGCGCACGATGGCGGCGCGTTCGTCGCCCGACAACAAGGCGCCGTCGCCGTCGAGCGCCGATTGGGTCGCAAGCAGGATGCGTTCGGCCTCGACCTGCTCTTCACGCAGCGCGCGCAGCACCATGTCCAGTTGCGCCGAGCTGTACGAGTCCTGCAGCATGCGCGCCACTTCGTCGTCGGCCAGTCCGTACGACGGCTTGACCGTGATCGACGCTTCCACGCCGGAGCGCGTCTCGCGCGCCGATACCGACAACAGGCCGTCGGCGTCGACCTGGTAGGTGATGCGGATGCGGGCCGCGCCGGCGACCATCGGCGGAATGCCGCGCAGCTCGAAGCGCGCCAGCGAACGGCAGTCCGACACCAGCTCGCGCTCGCCCTGCAGCACGTGCACCGCAAGCGCGGTCTGGCCGTCCTTGAAGGTGGTGAACTCCTGCGCGCGCGCGCACGGAATGGTGGAATTG
>JBAQKU010000381.1:0-48769 GCA_049301315.1 Telluria sp. | reverse complement strand
GGGACAGTTCGGGTTTCTCACCCTCGAATAGGGTGAACCCAAGATCCTAAAATACTGCGGTGCGTAACACCGGTCACTCAGGGATATCTTTGTCCACGACAGCGTAGAGTTCGCCAAAGTCGTCCGCTTCTTCAACGCATAGGCGAGGCCGGCCCAAATGGGCTGGTTTCGACCAGTATCAGAATTTCTTCGTAGTCCGTCTCAAATTCATTTCGTTGGGTAAAGAATCATAAAGTGCTCTTGGTTTGAGTCCTCAATTTGACATAATATAAATTATGCGAATTTGCCGCCTTTACTTCATTATCACTTTGGAAATACCCCCTTTATTGCTCGATTGAAACTTAGGAGGCCGCGTTAAATTGGACGTGGCCTTTTTTTCGTCTTGGAGCTTTCATGCGCTACCCGAACCTTCGATATGGCAACCCGACCGAACTTGCCTACTATGCGATGACCTATGACCTGGTCGACCTGGCGCGCACGCTACGGCGCGACGAACGCACCGTCAGGGACTGGCTGAGCGCGCGCAAGCGGGTTCCGTGGTGGGTGCCCGAGATCTTGCGCCTCATGCGCATGGAGGCCGTCGAGCGCCAGCGCCAGATGTTCGGCGCCATCGGCGACCAGAGGCGCCTGGCCGCGCTCGGCGTGGTCCAGCCCGATACCGTCCTGCAGCTGCATCGCCGGCCGGAAAAGGAAAAGCCGCAGATCACAGACCTGCGGCTAGATGCCTTCGATGTCGTCCAGCGCTCGGCCGGATAACCCTTATTTCTTTTTCTTGCGCTTGCGGAACGTGCCATCAGCCTTACGCGGTGGCGTGCGTTTTTTCTTAGCCATGTCTGCCTCTCAAAAGTAGTTGTTCGATCTGCGTTTGCATCCGGGTGATGCGGCGCTCCAGTACCACGATGTAGCCGAACGCCGGGATCACCAGGACGTTCGCGAACTGCAAAATCTCTTGCACGCTCATTTCGATGCACCCCGCAGATTCAGGTACATCCGTTCGCCGATGATGAACGACATCGACGCGCCCGACAGGTCGAACAGCAGCAACAGGATCGGCGTTTCCATTTTCACGTAGGTGGCCACTATCGTCGCCGCCAGCACGCCGCCGGTCATCAGGTACCGGAAGGATCCGCGCAGGTTGAGCACCCACCGCGCGGCGCCGTCGGGCAGCTGGTCGAGCGCGGCCAGCGCCTGCACCCGCGCGGTCTGCGCCTCCATCATCCGAATCGCTTCATCGACGTTCTGCGGCTGCGCCCCGGCGCCACCAGTGAACTTGCCGATGATCGAGCGCAGGCCGTCCGTCAGCGCCGGCACCAGCGCCGGAAATATCAGCGAAAACCATCCCATATCAAGCCCCCGATCCCGTCAACGATTTCAGCCATGTGACCGCGTCGCAGGCAAACGACGCATCCCACGTCCGGCCCTCGCGTATCGCCTTCTGGCACTCGCTTTCATTGGTGGCCGGGATCCCAACCACGTTACCGATCCCGATCACCGCGCCCGTGGCCACATCAGCCGCGGCTTCAACTACAGCCGCACCCGCGCCCTGCACCAGGTTGATCCCGCTTTTTTTTAACAGGATCACCGCCGCGATGCCGACCGCCACCCACAGCACCAGTTTGGGCGAGACCGTAACCATTACCCGACCGTCCACACCTGGTCACCGCCGGTCGTGCTGAAGGCACCGGGGACCACCACATCAGGCGTGTTCATATCCCAGGCGCGTTCCTGCACCACGAGGTTGTCGATGTACTCGGGCCGGCGCAGCGTCTGCGCGTAGCTGCCCGTCAGGTTCCCGCTTGCCAGCGACTGCAGGAAGCTGCCAATCGCCCCGCCGACCATCTGAGAGGTACCGGTGCCGACATTTCCGGGCATCGCGCGGATTCCGACCTGGCGCCCACTTGCGGTGGTCAGTGGCAACGCCGCAGCGCGCCGGGTGTACAGGAATGCGCCGCCAATGAGCAGCAGCCCAAGGATCAGCGGGTCTTTTTTCATGGTGGTCATGCGAACTGCCCTCCTGCCTCAACAAAGGCGGTTTTAACGAAGTCCATGCTTCGCTCTGGTTGATTGACGCCCGCGCCGGGCAGCGATGCCCATACGGGCCGGATCTTGCGCAGGGCCGTCTCGAACCGCCCTGCTTTCACGTCCGCCAGCGCGCCGCGTTCCTTGATCAGCGCCACCGCCATCGCGTCCTGCGCATCCTCGCTGAAACTGGAAAAGCCATAGTTGCGCGCCAGGCCGTCGAATGTCGTTGCCGTGATCTGGTACGCGCCGGCCGCACTGGTGCGGATCGTCGAGCCGGCCCGGTCGGTGTACGTGAAGAAAGTTCGCGGGTGGGTGGCGAACGAGGAAAACGTTTTGCCGTTGCCAGGGCGCCAGCCAAACAGCGCCCGGTAGCCCTCATCACTCGCGGTCCCTTCCGCCTTGCGGATCACCATCAGCATTGCTGCGATGTTGGCGCTTTCCTGCTCTGGATTCGTTTGCATCATCGTGTCCTGCGCCATTGCGGCTAAGTCTTCAAAGTCGGGCAGCTGGTCGAGCACGCTGCCGGTCTGGTCTTCCGGGTCGCCTTCGAGCACGCCGTTTTCGCGTGCGGATTTCAGGATGATCAGCGCGGCGATCAGCGCCGCAGCAATGATCACGTTTTGGTTCATTACAGGAGCGTGTAGAGGACGGTTTTTATCGCGAGCTGCGCCCCAGCTGATTGATTCCAGTACAACCCTTTCCCCGCCGCGACCTTGATCCTGACTGGCAGAATCACCTGTTCCGTTGCCCCTGCCGTTGCCGTCGAAGTCATACTCATGCAAGCCGCCAGCAGCACATCTCCATCCGCAACGCTAGCGGGCGGTCCCGCTTTAGCAATGAGGGCGCCCGAAAAGGTAGCGTTCGTCCCCACCTGCACTGCAATTTCCAGCTGCGCAAATTCGACGAAGGCCCCGTTTAAGTTTTGCGCTGGCGTAAAAATTACCTGCGCTGTAACTGCCGCTACCGAAGCGTCAGCAAATGAATTCGTATATTCCACTGTCGCCCCCGCGATGTTTACTGTTCCCTGCACTGTCACCGTGTTCGCAATGGACACCGGCTGCGTTTGCGTCGTATCCAGCGTCACCGGCACGCGCTCTGCAACGGTGTTGTTGACGTTGACGCTGTTTGTGAACGTCCCGTCGAGCACAACCACGTTGCTGGTGTTCGAATCCTCGAAATTCTCAGATGCACCGAAGATCAGCACGCGACCGGTCAGCGCCGCCGTTGCGTCGTTTGCGTTAAGCGTCCAGCTGCCGGACTCCTGGGCCAGGCGGAACTGCTGCCCGGGCTTGACCACCATTTCGTTGCCCGACTCGGGCTTTACCCGCAGGTATGTGTCGGCGGTGGTTGATGCACCGCTCTCGAAACGAAAGCCGCTGCCGGCCGCTTGAATCGTCTGGGACTGGCCAGCCGCAATTTGAAGATCTTTCGCTTCCATTCTTATCCTCGCTTGAAAAACATTACGCCACCGATCAGCGCGAACACGCCCAGTGCGGCCAGCATGACGGTCTTGTCGTTCGCGGCCGGGTCGTTCTTCGCTTCGGCGAACGCCTTGGCCGTGCGGTCGACATTGTCAGACGCGAAGCTCAGCATTGACTTGATACTCGAAACACTGTCGGCACTGGCCGACTTGGCCCCGTTGAATGCAGCCATCACCGCAGCCAGGTTGTTGTCCCCGGCTTTTCCCAACACGCCGATGGCGCCCAGGATGCTGTCGTCCGCAACTTCAAACGCGCCCTTCGCCGTCGCACCGGCCAGATCCAGCGCCTTGCCGACCGAACCGTAGTCCGTGCTGCTGAAATTGGTCGTGCTCGTGTTGCCGGAATTTCTCGTGCTCGAGTCGGCGAAGTTCGTGGAACTGTTACTCGAATCGGCGAACGATGTCGACCGGCTGTCGGTGAAATTCGTGGTGCTCGATGTCGTGCTCGAGTCGGCGAAGTTCGTCGAGCTATTGCTCGAGTCGGAAAAATTGGTTGAGCGGTCGCCCGAGTCCGAAAAGAATGTCGAGTGGTCGCTCGAATCGGAAAAATGCGTTGACCGGTCGCTCGAATCGGATGTCGACCGGCTGTCGCTGAAATTGGTGGTTGAATTCGTGCGCGAACTCCGGTCGATGGTGTTGCCGTCGCCATTGAGCGCAATCGCAGCATCGGACGCCACGATCCGGCGATCGGTCGAGCGCGTATTGTTCTGGGTGTTGTTGGTCGTGTTGGTGGATGAGTCGCTGTCGCTGTCCCCGCCGAAGTAGAGCGGCGCGATGCCAAAGCACAGCAGTTTTTTCCAGTATTTGAGGGAGCTCATCGTAGTTTCTTCCGCATTATGTATCCGGCGATTTCGTAGCCATGTTTTTGCGCCTTTTTGACCAGCCCCCGGCGCCGGGTCTGGAATCCGATGCTGTCGAACTCGACGCTGTTGTCCTCAATGAAGGCCAGCATGGCGGCGGTCAGATCCCCATCGCAGCGCCCGGCCGCAGCCAGGACGTAGCATTCAATCCCGTCGGCCTTGAGCACGTATGCGCCGACGATGGTGTCCCCCTCCATCACCTTGAAGCACTGGCCCTGCCGTATCAGGCTGTCCAGGGAATACTTGCCGCTCCGGTCCGTCTTCGCCGTAAATGACGCAGCGAGCGTTTCGCGCACTTCGTCCGGGTGGCACGCTTGCGAGCGCACGCTACCGCCGCAGCAGCAAGATCAGGGCAAGACCGCCGACCAGCATCAAGGGCGTGTTGGTGCCGCTGAGCAGCGAGTCCAACAGGCCCGGCGCGGCGCGCGCGTTCGCGTCCTGGTTGCCCTGGGCGCTTTGCGATGTGCCGCGGCTGTTGATCGTGACGTTCCAGCCCGAATTGTCGAAGTTGAACGGGTTCGATAGATCCGTGTCGATGCCGTTGTTGGCGGTGGCCCCGGAGGGACCGCCGCCGCCGGCCGACAGCTGTAGCGGTGGGAGCGGCATGTCAGGCCTTCGCAACCAGGTAGACCAGGCCGCCGACAACCAGGTACATCAGCATCTGGTTCTGACCAACGCCGCCCCGGTAGGCCGGGCTGTTCGTCGAAGGAACCAGCTGCCCACGGTCCACGGCGCCGCCGATCCGCGACTGGATCTCTTGATTGATCCGGCCGAAGATGCCATCGGCCAGCACGGCGCCGTAATCGATCCCGCCCCCGGTAGCCGTGAAACGACTATCCGGCAGGCTCGAATCATTGCGCGAACCGCCCCCGAAAATTGCATCCGTTTCAAAACTCATGACGCCCTCCCTTTAGAGGTTGGTCACGGAGTCAAGAACCTCGGCAATGACGGTGACCGCATCGCCACCGGCAGCAGTGACGAAGCTGTTGAATTCGAAGGCGTCGTAGATCAGCTGCTTGCCGCCCTGCGTATCGACCTGGCGCACGGTCAGGATGTGCGCATCGTGGTTGTTGTCCAGGATGAAGTCAGCGACGAACATCTTCGACTGCGGTACCTTTTTGAACTGCGATTGCATGAAGCGCGCATCGCGGCAGGTCTGGTCGTAGATCACCGCGCTGTTCTTTTTGATCTCCAGGCGGTTGATGTTCCCGTCGACGCCGGCCGCCCAGTCGGCGCCGGCATAGTCGATCCATACGCGCTTGAGCACGGAACCACGGAACTGCAGCGGCAGGGTGAATTTGCCGGCCGCGTTCGTGGTCCAGTTGAACGGCACGTATTTCAGCACCCAAGGGTTGCCTTGGGAGCGCGAGAAGAAACCAACGGCATCGATCACTGGCGCGATGGCGTCGCCGGCAATCTTCAATTCGATGTATACCTCGCCGACGGCGATCAGCGCCATCAGGTCGAGCGCGCCGGCTTCTTTGAGCGGGAACAGCGCCTGGTCGCGCTCGGTGAAATCGAGCAGCAGGACTGCGGCGTTGTCGGCGCCGTTCTTGTAGTTGTTGATGCGGTTGATCTGCGAGTAGGTCACATCCCAGATCGTTTTCGCGCCAACCTTGACCTTGATCGAGGTGAGATGCGTCTTGTCGAACGTGGTGCCCGACAGCTTGAACTGCACGCCCAGGAGCGTCAGGTTTTCCGGCTGCAGCCGCAGGGTGGCGGTTTGGCCGGAACCGACGCCAATGACCTGCTGAAGTGGTTTATTGAACATGGTCTCGTTCCCTTAACTGGGTGATGCGATTAAGGGAGATAGCCAGCGATGGCCGTCGGAATTGGGAGGTTTGCTTTGAGCAGCTTTGCGCCAGCGATCACGGCCAGCACGAACAGCGCCTGTTTCAGATGGGTCTTCATATCGATCCTTCAGGGTTATTAATCGGCTTCGTAGGACTTGACCAGCCGTTTGAGGTAAGGACTTTTCGACACGATCCAGGCGACGAGGATGACCCCGAATGCGGTGGCAATGGCCTCTTGCGAGAGCTTGTCGAGTGACGGAAAATACTTTTTCATGTAGCCGTTTTACCGGGCCACGAAGAGGAATAGAAGGGGGAGCGCTGCCGGTAGAACTACCCCTAGCCCGCCTAGGGCTAGGGACGTTTTCACGGTCTATTTTTTGGGGATTTTTGCCACAACGCGGGTCACGGTGCGTTCGTTGCGGTCGAAGTGCAGGAAGTGAAAGCGGGGCAAGGCCTTGATGTCGTCCGGGTCGACATCCATTTTCTCGGCCATCACGACGCGGTGCGGCTTCTCGCCCAGGTAGCCGCACCACAGTTCGGTGACGTTGCCCAGGAACGCTTTGTCCAGCTGGGCCGGGAACTGGCTGGCCGCGATCAGATGCAGGCCATCATGGCGCCCGTCATTCGAGCAGTCGGCCCAGGCCGGCGGCGCCCAGCTCGGCGACGTGTAGCGCCCCAGTTCCTCGATCAGGTACACGCAGTTGCCCGCCTTGCTGGCGATCCGGCACAAGGTTTCGAACTCTTCGCGCCGATGCTTGAGCGTGGTGCCGCGCAGCTGGTAGCGCACCCGGAATTCCCGCTTGAAGCTGGCCCGGGCGACGTCGGGCAAGGTGGCCACCATGTCGCCGAACTCGCCGTTTTCATCCTTCGTATCCAGGATGATGATTCGCCGCGGCTTCATCTTGCGCAGCGCCGCTTTCATCAGCAGCCCCTTGCCCATTTCCGACTGCGCGACGAAGGCCCAGATCTTCGCCCTATTCTCGACTGCCATCGCCGCCCTCCCCGCCCTGCGCTTCCGGCGCCGGTTGCACTTTTCGCCGGCGGTACCACCACTTGAGCCACCAGGGCGCCTTCTTCTCGACCACCAGGTCACGGAAGTAGATCCGCCCCAGGTAGACAGCCGCAATGGTCGGCGGGATGGCCACGATGGCCAGCTGCGCCTCGACGGTGAGGTACTGGCGCGCGTTCCAGCCGTGCTTTTCCTCGACGGCGGTGTAGGCCGTGCCGATGCTCTCAATGGTCTTGTCCGGGTAGGCCTGCGCGAGGAATGGCATGGCCGGCGTGAGCATGGCGATCACGGCCCGCAGGATCGCGATGTTTTCCGCGCATGGGTCATCTGGCTCGGGCGCTGCAGCTGGCTCGACTATGTTGCCTTGACCGTCGTGGTGCACGGCGGCGCCACCGATGTTCTGCTCGGCCAGGTTGACCGTGGCCATGAACTCGGATTGCTCGGGCGAGAGGGTTTCCGTGACGTCGGTAACGGTGCTCATACAGGAACTCGCACGCCGAAGACGGTCTTGAATTGTTTGTCAGCCGGCGCCGGCTCATCGAGCGGCGCGGGCGGCGATGCTGCAGGTGGCGCGGCAGGTGGCGCAGCGGCCGGCGCGGCACCTTCGGCGCGCATTCCGGTCATCATGTTCTGCGCCTGGCGGTCTGTCTTCGGGAAGTACTGCGATCCGCATTCCGGGCAGTAGCGATACGGGCGCTTGCCTTCGGTATCGGTGTTCACCTTGATGTGCGCGGACGGGAAGCCGCACGTCGGTTCAACGCAGGGCACGCGGCCCAATAGTTTCGATGCCATGTCTAGAGCTCCTTTTGCGGCACCTGGTAAGGTGCCGCCAGTGAGTGAGGCACGCCACCTCGTGAGCGGCGCGCTTCGGTGGTGCTACAACGTTACGCGACTGGGTGCTGCGCGATCAGGGTGTCAAGAAGGACTTTGTTTGCGTCGAGTTTGGCGCTGATCGCGGTCTGGTTCAGGCCGACCTGGTCGACCTTGTCGTTGACCACGGTGACCTTTTCGCTGATCACCGTGATCACGCCATTGGCGAACGCGACCTCGCTACTGATAACACTGAGCGTATCGTCGATCGATGCCAGCGGCGCAGCCAGAGCGGCTTGCACCGCGCTCGCGACAAGCGCGGCCATCGCGGCGGTGGCGATTTCGATCTGGTACACCTTTTCCGGCACCGGGTCGGGCTCGTCGATCGCGCGCTTCAACTCGATCAAGCCTTGCTTGAAATTGACCTCGGCGTTACCGCCTGGGCGCACGCTGTCAGCCGACTGTTCGAACAGGGCCAGTGCTGCCTTGCAAAATTCTTTCATTTCGATTCCTTGTAAAGTGGTTGAGGGTTTGCACAATGCATCTGGCAGCAGTGCGGCTGTTGAAAATTAATGGACCGTCTCCCGGTCAACGTGCATGAAGCCGCGCGAATGCATCTTCACCTTCACCTCACCTCGCGATATCTTGCGCACGGATTTCGCGTACACCAGGTATTCGTCGATGTCCGCCTGGGCGGTCGCCGGGTCGCTGCAATACGTGGCGACGTAGGCCAGGAAGTTCGGCAGCAGGCGGCGCGACTGTAGGATGGACAGCGCCTCGCCGTCGATCCGGCCGGCAATCGACTCTTCCGGCATCGCCTGGTCGGCCGCTTCCTCGTCGCTGGTCTCGTCCGTGCCAGTCAGTTCTTTTTTCAGGCCGCGCGACCAGGACAGCATGCGCTTGCCTTCGAACGCCTCGGCGTACTCGCGGAACTGCGCCACGGCATCGGTGTCGCCCTCTTCCGCCCATGCCAGCAGCTGGAACGGGTGCGCGCCCTTGGCGTCGCTTCCGACCTTGGCCGCATGCATCGTGACTTCGCGCGACAGCCCCCACTTCTGATCCTTGCCGAACTTGGCGATGTATTCGGCGGCGTACTGCCCGCCGCGCACGTCCAGGCCATGCGCCAGCACGTCGCTCATCTCGTTCTGCTCGGCCAGGCCGGCTTTGCGCAGCGCGATGTACCAGGCTTCCTTGAGCTCGTCGATCAGGCGCGACGCCAGCTTGCCCTGCTCGCCCTGCTTCGTGTCGCCGAAGGCATCCGGCTTGCAGAACACCAGGTCATGCTGGTGCGGGTGCCAGCCGCTGCGCTCGCCGCGCGTGACCTCAAGGCTTGTGACCGACCCTTTGCGCACGCCCTTGCTCAGGATCCGCTTGTAGGTCTTCGAATTCTTGAAGTAGCCCTTGGCCTTGGTGAACTTCGCCAGGTTCTCGGCCAGCACGTCCTCGCGATCGTGCGGGAACGTGGCCGTCATCAGGAACACATACCCGCCCTGGGCGATCCAGTTGCGCATGCCCTCGGCCAGCTCGGCCTGGCGCACGGCGCAGATCTTCGCGCTGCACGTCGGGCAGGTCCATACGCTCTTGCACGTCGTGACGCCATGCATGCGCGCGCTCTCGCCGTCGAGCGTGCGGTACACCGTCACGCTCTCGGATGAATTGGCCACGCCACGGTGGCACCACACGGTGCGGTGCTGCTCGCCGATTTCCTTGGCCGGATCGTAGAGGATCGTTCCCGACCGGCGCGTGAGCGCGTATTTCACGAAACGGCCCTCTATGGGCGAATAAACGCCCGTAACCTGTTGATTTTGCTCACGGTTTGTCGATTTACCACTAATACCAAGGTTGTTAGAGGCCATTTGCGTGCGCCTCCCTGGCCTCGATTGCCTTGAGTTGAGCCAGCGCGGCAAGGCCCGACAAGCTGCCCTGAACGCGCAAGGCGGCGTTTTGGCCGAGGTCGATGCCTGCGGCGCCCAAAACGGCCAGCTCGGCCGCAATGGCCCTTTCCGCGCGCTGAAACAGGTCTGCCGCGTAGGAGAGCTCGTCGATGATGTGGAGGGGGATGACTCGGCGCGGGTGGCACCAGGGCGGTAGTTCTTTGTCGCCCTGGGTAGCAGCTTCGGCCTCGAGGTATGCGGTGGCGGTCAAGATTCGGCCCCTGCTACACTGGCGCTTTCATCTTTGGAGCCGCTATGAAGAACGCCTACACTCCCGCCAAGCTGATGATCTTTTCGAAGCTGGGCCATGAACTCGGCGAGATGACCGGCCGGGTCGTCAGCGCAAGCGCGATCAAAGAAGCCGACAAGATCTTGGTGGAGCTTCATAAGGCCTGTCTCAGCCAGCCAAGCCCGGATCAAGCGGCGCTCCTGGTCCTGATGCGCTTCATTGAGGCTTTTCATGAGGCGCTCGACAAGCGCGTCGCGGTCGACAAGGCTGGACTGCACTGACGAGGCGCTCATACGAGCTTCGCCCAGCCAGTCACGGCGTCGTAGACCATGCCGCGAAAATCCCGGGTGGCCTTGGCCTTGGCGCGCTTCCACGCCAGCTTGTGGGTCAGGCCGCGCCCGACGTATACGCGCTGGGTCATGGCGTACCGCCCGTTTCGATCAGGGCCGTTTCGACGCGGGTGCACTCAGCTGACCAGAAGGCCACGTTATGCGAAGTGACAGGAAAGACTTCCATGGCGGTTTGCAAGCTGGCCCGGCAGCGGATCAGTTTTTCGTGCAGGGCGAATCGTGCCTGGGCCATGGCGGCCTGGGAAAGCGCCTCCGGCATCATGGCGCTCATGCTGCGACAACCTTGGCCAGGGCGGACTCGGCAGCGGCGAGCTGTTCGGTATAGAAATCGAAATTATCGCCACCGGACGACAGCCGCGAAAGCCGTCCCTCTATAAACGAAATTCGGCTCTCGAGAGCCAATTCCAAATTGTGCCGTTCGCGGTAGGCAAAAGTGATGGAGGTGAGGTCGGCGCTAGCGCTAGGGGTAGCGGTAGGGTCAGTAGCCCGAATCGTCGAGGCGGCCAGCGCGGAAAGTGCGACCTTGAGTTCGCGGATAAGGCCGGTGTACGAATCGGCAAGGCTCGATGACTCATAAAAAAGAATCAAGCCTTGCAGCATCTTGACGAAAAGGCAAACAACAGAAGGGGAAAGGGAAACGATTGTGTTACCGGATGTAACGGACATGGTGGCCTCCTCAGGCGTTTTTTATCTCCTAAGGCTGACAATCGAGCGGTCTTACAACCGGGGTTAGCCTGAGGAGAGGAACGGGATTGCCGCTCGACAAGGCGGAATATATGTCAACGGTTGTGATATGTCAACACTGTGCAGCCGTTGCGCCGTCACCACTGTGCAGCTATGCTTCCCCTATCCCGCCTATCCCTAGGCGGCCTAGCCCTAGGAGAGCCCATGAAAACCACAGTTGAATACCTGGATTTGGTAAAGGCGAAACTTGCCCTACCGTCCGACTACGCCCTAGCCAAGACGCTCGGCGTGGTCACGTCGTCGATCATCGCCTACCGCAATGGCCGCTCGGCCATGGGCATCGAAATTTGCATGAAGGTGGGAGAAATACTGCAACTTGACGGCCATGCGGTCTACGCCCAGGGCCAGATCGAACGCGCAAAGAAGCCCGAGATTCAGGCGTTCTGGATGTCGGTTTCGGAAAAATTTTCCGCGTCTTTTAATGCCCTCATGTTGTGCACCGCCTCGTGCTTTTCTCCTATGAGGAATAGCGCGGCAACATGAGGTAAAAGGCGGCAAATTCCCGATTTAGCTGTTTATAAATTATGCGAATGTTCGGCAGTTTACAACGTGTTGCGTTTCCTTGATCAAGTACCACAACAGCAAGGCGATAAATGGTATGTTTTAGCGTTGCTGTTACCCTTACAACGCGATGATCACTCAACTTGTCGGTCCGCACGTTCCTCGTGGTCTTTCAGGCCCGGTCCTAGTTGACCGCCACGGCCTGTCGCGCTATCGGGCGGCCGTCTGGTCGCCAGCAGTCACAGGAGCTTTGGCCGACTCCACGCACATAAAAAAGCTGCGTTACATCGACAATCTATACCAGCACGCCGACCAGCTACGTGGATACGGTGCGCTTGACGATGCCCTTGGTACCCTGAACGACGGCGCCTGGCGGAGATCCTTGAATCATGGTCTATCTCGATCCGCAGTCAAGCCGCAGCCACTGAAGCTGATGAGACACGTTAGCAATTAGGATTCACTTTCGTCGCGCCCGTTGTCTCGTGGATTGCAAAAAGCGACACCCACAAGACATTGCGCCAGATCGAAAGCCGACTTCATCAACTGTTCTTTACAGCCAGTTCCGCGTGAAGAAGCGAAACACGCCGGAAATGATTCGGTCGCTGCCGGCGTCGACCGTTGAGGTGCTACCAGATCCTGGATCGCGAAATCAATGTCCGCGAAAACGAACTCGCGGAACGGCTGGGCCCTGTTGTCAAACGTCAAAATAGAGGTGGACACCAAGTCCCGCGCCAGCATTGAACATGTGTTCGCCGGGCTGGTGCCGTTGGCGGCAAAACCTTGCGCCTGCATAGGTCGGCGCGCGTTATTCTGCCCCTGCCCTGGAAGGTCGCCGCCGGCAACCTGCGAAGTCCGGTCTACTTGAAGGAGGCGAGGATTGAAGCGCTTTGACGCCCGCAGTGCGTCCGGACTGCCGAAATTGGCTAGGGTAGTCCCAAAGCCGGCCGGTGAAGCAAGCGCGGCCCAGGCGATTCGATGCACATTCAACGCGCACGATATGCTACCGATCAGGAGATCAGTGGTAATGCGAGGTGCCCAATTAATGCTGCAGACCGACAGCTACATCTCTAAAAGAGGCCAATGCCGCTTCCAATTGATCAATTATTTCAAGCTGCAATACTTCAGGGGATGGTAGATTATCGAGATCTTCCAGACTGTCATCTCTGAGCCAGAAAATATCAAGGCTTGCTCTTTCTCTCGAAATCAGGTCCGCATAAGGGAAATATTTGAATCGTTCTGTTTCTCGGCGGAGTTCCCGGTTTCCAGGATTGTAGCTACTGATGAAATCCCTCAGATCGTCAAATTTCAGCGTCCTCGTCTTGAGCGTAAAATGTTTATTAGTCCGGAGATCGTAAAACCAGACTCCCTTTGTATGTGGGCGAGTTCTTTTTCGCTTCGCATCAAAAAAAACCACGTTCGCTTTAACGCCATGCGCGTAAAAAATCCCAGAAGGAAGCCTAAGAATTGTATGTACATCGCAATTGTCTAACAGTTGGCGTCGGATTTTTTCGCCCACTCCACCTTCAAAGAGTACATTGTCCGGTAAAACTACCGCCGCTTTGCCGTTCGTTTTCAACATACTGACTATATGCTGTACGAAATTGAGTTGCTTATTAGAAGTTGTCTCCCAAAAGTCCGGACGCTCATAAATCAATGCCCGGTCCTCTTCTCCCTCTTCATTCGTAAAAGTCATACTACTTTTCTTGCCAAAAGGCGGATTAGCTAGAACGTAATCTACCTTTCGCCTCGGCACATCGATTAACGCATCGGCACGCTCAATCGACGGTGATTCATCGAGCTCACCAATATCATGAAGAAAAAGGTTCATCAAACACATGCGTTGAGTATTTGCTACAATTTCATTGCCGTAGAATGTTTCCGTACGCAGGAAATCCTTTTGTCGCTTAGTCAGCTTCGTGCCAGGTCGCGTTAGCCAATTGTACGCCCCCAAGAAAAATCCACCAGTCCCGCAGGCGGGATCGGCAATGGTTTTAAGCGGCTCCGGTTGTATGCATGCTACGATGGCTTGTATTAATGGTCTAGGGGTAAAATATTGGCCGGCACCACTTTTCGTATCTTCTGCATTTTTTTGCAAAAGTCCTTCATATAGGTCACCTTTAGTATCTGCGTCAAGTCCGATCCAGCTCTCCGCATCTATTAACTGTACTAGACGGGCTAACTTAGCTGAATCTTGGATTTTATTCTGCGCTTTAAAAAAAATTGCACCAAGCATTCCTTGTTCCTGGCCAAGCTTTTGTAGCGTGTCAAGGTAGTGCGCCTCAAGTTGTCGTCCATCCAAATGCGTCAAAGTGGCCCAGTCATAGCCAGTCGGAATATGCGTGTCACGAAAATGCGGCTCTTGGGTATACTCATGTGCCAATTTCAAGAAAAGCAAATATGTAAGTTGTTCTAGGTAATCGCCGTAACTAATTCCGTCATCGCGTAATGTATGACAAAAACTCCAAACTTTCTGGACTAATGAGGAAGTATTCATTCAATATTTCAAGTAGTGTGTGATTAGTGTAGGTCTATTCGTCGCATTGACGGCACTTTCATTTCAAGAAAGTAAAATCCCCAATTTTTATTTACTTACTGCTATCCAGCAGTTTCGAGATCAGTGCCGAGCACTGTGTCCCTAATTAGGTCCAAAACCCGTACATCTCCCGCATCATATTTTTCGAGAAGCAGTTCGAAAACCAGTGGCTCTAAGAAACCGGCCATGCCAATGGATGGCGACATTTCTTTATATTCTTTAAAGTCCGCCAAAACTTCCCGAATTTCAACAGCCGATAAATTTGGAAGAATTTTTCCTTTCTTGCGATCCATAACACATTTAGATCTAAATCCTTCTATCCAAGTACCATAGTAATTATTCAAAATATCTCGTTTAAACCGAGTGCGAATGTTAAACACGGCATCCCAAGTTTCCGCCTGTTGAGTTGCAGGTATAAAGTTTACGTTCCAGTCTGGGATGGGTGGTGATGCTATGTCATCAATATCACTACCTGTTAGCGTAATTTGGATAGGTATGCAATCATATGGATCGATGGCTACACGGCGCATCCCGTACTGATCATTAATCACATCTTGCGCCTTTTTGTAATCCCGATTGCAGCAACTACACATTGGTACCAAATTTCGCATATTGGTGGCGCCAAATGGATACAGACTTTTAGCTAGGTAGTGATCTTGATCCTGTGCAGTTTCCGCAGGATTCATAACCCTATCAATACCGCAGAAAGGACAAATTTTATTACCCAAGGAGTTAAAAATTATTTGATACTGTCGCTTTCTAACTTCAAAATCAGTTAGCTTCCCAAAAGCAAATACGAAAAGTTCGTACGCTGCATCTCGCACGCCTAAAAGATTATTTTCGATCACAGGAATAGCGCAAGTCCCGTTCAGCAGTTCAGGAATTCGATTTTGATCGACCAAAATATCCAGAATTCGAGCGCGGTCTTGAGTACTCAACGAAACAATGGAATTCCCATATTTGAAGAACCTATCGCGTAAGCCTGTTGAGGACGCTAAATCTTTAAGAATTGGATCGGAAAGTTGCTTCGGCAGTAATGCTTTCCAGCGAATCTGGGACTCAACTATTGGTTTCCCGCCCTCGACAGCAATATGCAAAGTTTGAATCATCGATACCAATGTTTCATGCAACCAATTCTCAGCGGTTGCGATAAGCGGATAGCACGCTAGCACGTTATTGTTTTTCCTTTCTTGCTAACATTCTGACCCTGTCTGCGAGGTACATTCGCTCGACAGATTCGCCTAAACCCTTCATTGCGTTCCGTATCTCTTCGCTGTCATTTGATTTCAAGAGATCCGTTATTTCCTTTCGAGGCAAGTCGGACATAGGAGGAGAAATGTCAAAACATTCTTCCAAAATTTTATCGAAAGTGCTGCCATATGTTTCGATGTTTGGCCTTCGTACTTCGATCTTCTCGCCTTCCTTTTCCTTTTTAAAAATTAAGACGTTTTCGCTTTTCATGTCAGACGGGACGAAAGGTGAGTGAGTAGTGATGAGACACTCCTGCCGTGACGCGTCTGATTTTTCGCCACGGGTGCCACCACATGTAGGGAGTGACATGATCTTTGAAATAAACTCAACACGCCAGCGTGGGTTAAAGTGGCTTTCAGGCTCGTCGAGTAGAAATAGCACGTTTGGATAATTCACCATGCAAAACGTTCCCAAAAGCTGCGCAAGCTGATGTTCTCCGTCAGACAACGATACATAGTCCACTACGTCAAGTTCGCTCGATTTGCTTGAGTGAAATTCCACGCGCTCAAAACGAAATACTTTTTGCCTTTCCATTGGTTCGGGAAGTCTTGATGCGAAGCGGCGTTCTTTCACGCCCTTTTCAAAAGCTTCCCGATCTTGCTTCTGAATTACAAGGTCATTCAACATTGCCAGTTTATGAAAACAAGAATACAATTCTAACGCGCCGTTTTTCCAAAAATAGCCAAACGCAGTATGTGTCGCGTCCTGGATAAAAAAATCAAACGTATAGGCTTGATTTTTTACATCAAACACATAGCACGTAGCACATTTCTTAAGCTGATCTATATAGCTCGCAAGTTCGTCGGTGAGTTGTACCCCGGTCGGCCGTACCGGAGCGTGATTCAGTTGGATAACACATCTGAAAGATCGCAGTGCTCTCAGGTTTGGGCCTTTGATTAATTGTTCGCGTATATTCTGCGGATTCAGCAAAAGGTTCGCGACGAGCACCTCCAGATTGGTGCCATAATCAATCAAAAGCATGCGCGGATCGGCAATCGGAAGAGACCTAAGCTCATTTTTCGTGGCGTTGCTACGCACTTGATTCGCGTAACCAGCTCGGCTTACGAAAAATGGAATACTAAGTGTCTCGTTGTCGCCTGAGGTATAACCAACAATCTTCTTTGGAAGACACGGTTCAATATCTTCGTCGGCTACGAGTTCCCACGTGCCTGATACATTTTTCTCTACGACAATCTCTGGTTTTTTCTTCGTAATTGGAAGACGTGAAATCCGCACACGATCTTCCACATTTGCAGAGGTGAAAATATTGTATTCAAGTTCGAACAAAATTCCATCGTTAGCTTTACCTTTTTCTTCGTTGGGAAGAAAACGCGCGTAAACGGCCTGGAAAATTTCTGCAATAACCTGGAGTAACTGTGACTTGCCAGCGCCATTAGGCCCAATTAAGCAAATAGGGTCGAAGAGCCCTGCAATAGGTAGAATATCTCTAAATGGCACATATATGTCATCAAGTAGTCCGCCGCAGGTGTTGGCTTTTTTAATTTTTAATGAAAGCAGCTTCAAGGTTTAATCCTTTTAAATGCCATTCGCTTGGAAGTTTGGTCGAAATATTGAATTATTGGCGATTTCTTTTCGCCTAATATCTCGAAGATAGCTTCCTTCAACACGTCGTATTCCACACCGGAAATACTTTTGCTGAGTTCTTGGAATGAAAATTCGTCATTCTCGTGCAGGCGAATCCAATCGCGAAGCGTATTTTTCACATCCTTCTTCACTTTTGGTGCTCCTTCATTTTTCGGTTTCTGAATCAGCTCTTTCTCGTATTGAGTACGTTCGGCACGGATGCGATCAAGTAACAAAATTGAACTTTCGTCGACGGGATTCTGTGGGAGTAGCTGTCCAGTAAAGGCGGCCTTTAATATATTTTTACGTTGCACGCTGGATTGCTTTATAGCCAATTCTATCGATTCCTCCTTGTTCAAAGCATCGGCAAAATATCCGTCGAGGAGGTCTACAATTTTGGTTTGCTCGGTAAAGGGCGGAATAGGTAACGCTACCTTGTTTAAAACTTCCAAGTTGATATTTTTCTGCGCGGTGGCCGGGGCCTCATCTTCCAACTTTGGTTGGACGGCCCTCATGAAATATTCAACGTATCGAATGGAAACTTCGTCAGCTCCTGGTATGAAACCTACGATGCTGTCGGGAAAGCAGGCCTCCATCGACAAAATCGCGGTTTTTCCAATATTTGCCGCGATTGTGATGCACATGGTACCGGCGGGCCAGAGCCTGCTCTGTTCTAAGCCTGCGTCACTGTAAGTCGCTTCGACTTTGGATATGAATGAATCGGCCTTCCGAATATCCCCCGTTTGAACAAAGGGATAAGCCCCTCCGTACAAATGCGGCGAGTTGCGAGGTCGAAATTTTGACCTTCCTCTGTCAAGCCACCCAATTTGTGACAATGTTGCCCACGCCCATCCTTTCGGTAAATCGGGGCGGTGCGAAATGTCTGCTTCCTTTGGTTCCGAGTATTTGCCGGCCCAACCTTGAGATGGACTTCCGTCCGCCTTTTGCGATCTCAAAACTTGCATTTCGTCCCATCTTGCTTGACGCTGCTCAAGAATTCGCTTCAGTAGGCGTGTGCCCGTCTCTGGTGAAGCATTGCTTTTACGCCATTTGGCGGTTAGGGAACCGTCAATAGCGCTACGAAGTAGAGAGTGACGGAATTGCGGAATTTTAACTTTTGCACTTTTCAGCGCTGTTACGGCGGAATCAAGGTCAGAAAGCAGCTCTTCAACTTTCGCTACGATACGGGTCTGCTCAGCAGATGGAGGGAGATACAGTGGCAATCCGCGTAGGGTATCCAGCCTAATACCACTTACGGTTGTCCCAGAACCTAACTCTTGAATGATGCGCTCGTTCGCCTCAATCCAATACAACAAAAAGTTCGCGTCTATGCCCGTTCCGACGATTAAAGCTTTTAGATCTTGGTTGATGGCACAGGCGACTGTGGGCTTGATTGCTTTGCCGAGCGCTATCCGGGTGGCGACAATTAAAGTGTTTGCAGGGACGATGTTTGTAGCACTGGCGGCCACAGCAGCCGCAGAAATATGCTCTTCAGCATCCTGTGGCTTGGCTGTTTTCATGTCCTTGACAGTGAACCAAGGTATGTCGCCTTCAAAATATGAAGGCAACCGGCGCGATGGGGTCCCCCCGCCGATGATCGAGATTAACGCCTCGCCCAGTTCAGTCTTGGTCCATCCTAGCGGTAACTTCAGATCATTCAAGCCGCTAACTCCTCATTCGTCAATCAAAAGGAAATCCCCAGTACGGGGATCTACTGGTGCTTTGCCTGGGGAACGGCATTGTTGCTTCTGACCCAGTCATCTACCTCTGAAATTTTAAATTTCCACAGCCGTCCGATCCTATGCGCCGGCAGATTTTTCGATTCAATCCATCGATAAATTGAATCGCGAGTCACTCCAAGGTGCTCGGAAATTTGTTCAACGGACACCCACGGTTCACCCATGGCAAGACCCCGTCAAGGTATAGGAAGCTGTAGATGGCATAAAGTCGTAAAGGATAGCAAAGAGGCGAATATAGCAGGTTGCAAAGGCTTAGGCTACGGCTGAGGGGCCTGACGCGAGAGCAAAACAGACATTGACCGCGCAGTAACCCTATGCCTTGCTAGTGGAGCCGCCGGCCACGGCTAGATCGACCTTGAGGAAGCGGATGAGCGGCTCCGGTAATGCCCGCATCACCTCACCGGCCTCGCCGGCAGCGGCGTCCTTGCTTTCCTTGATGGACTCTTCTCCCTCGCCGTAGAGCTCTTCATCTATGCTCGCCTTTTGGAAATCGGGCGTACCCAGCAGGATTTCGAATTTCTGCGCCCTGGAAAACACCACATCGTACTGGTACTTCTCATAATCGTTGGCGAGGAAAGGTATGCCGACGGTAAGGCGCACATTGCGCGCCGCATCGGCAAGCGAGTTGACCCGGTCCAGGCGGCCGATGCGCTGCTCCAGCTTGGCCGGATTCCAGGGAAGGTCGTGATGGATGATGTCGGCGCAATGCCGGTGCAGATCGATGCCCTCGGAGCCGATCGCGGAGCAGACGAGAATATCCGGCAGCAGTGGCGAGTTGAACGAGGCGCAGAGCCGGCGCCGGGTATCCGGATTGGTATGTCCATCCATCTTGCTGACATGGTCCACCGACGTCCGCAAGATCCCGCTCCACATGCTCTTGCGTTTGGATTCGCCCTGGTCGGCCGGGTTGATCGACCCGTCTTCGGCGAGCAGGCCGGCGATAAAGCGCTGAGTGCGGATGAGCATGGTTTCGCCATGGCCTACATCCATATTCGCAAAGCCTGCGCTGATGCGTTCGAAGTGCGTGCCGCCCCGCTGTTTCGCTTCATACCGGGTGATCAGATCTTCGCGCAACACCACACGCCGTAAGCCGAGCATCAAATGCAGGACGATGTCGATGAAAGCCCGCAAGGGAAGCTCTTCGTGTTTCGTGCTCGTCAGCCTTGCCGCTTCGGAATCAAGCAAGTCCCACAGCACCGTGTGGAACGCCGCGCGCTTGTCGGCACACCACAGGTTTTCCCGCTTGCGATACTGCGACTGCAGGATGCGCGCGACGTCGCCCGCGTCGTCGTCGCTGTCGCGGGCCGAATCGGCTTCCTGCCCGCCTGTACCGTTCACATAGGCTTGCAACAAACTGCCGCGTTGCTCTTCAGGACCACTGGTCAATGCCGTGTACAATCCCACGAACAGCCCAAGCGCATGGGGCCAACGCGCCATCAGTTTCTGGTTCCGGGCCGCGGTATTGGCCAGCAGATAGGCATCCAGTAAGCGGATGATGCGACGCGTGCTTGGCTTGGCGCGTGCCTGGTTCAGGCTGGCGTGCACAAACTCCTGTGCATCGCGCTCGTGGGTAGTCAGCGCCTTCCCGAACGTCTCGCTCTGGTGGAATGCATCCCCCAATGATACCCACCACAGATTATCGACCAGGTCGGAGCGGCTCATCAGGCTGCGCCGCTGTATCGTGCCGCCGCGTGTATATTGGCCGGCGTGGTACTCATCGATGCGTTTCTTCAGTTCCAACCTGAGCTCCTCCAGCGTATGCACGCGCTCGCAGAAG
This sequence comes from Telluria sp., assembly GCA_049301315.1. Classification (GTDB taxonomy): domain Bacteria; phylum Pseudomonadota; class Gammaproteobacteria; order Burkholderiales; family Burkholderiaceae_D; genus JBAQKU01. The sequence goes on along the minus strand of JBAQKU010000381.1, from coordinate 28,153 downwards.
ATCAGGGTCTTGCGCCCTTCCAGAAAGTTGTTGAAGGCACGTGTCACCGTCGCTTCGACTTTGGGATGCGTCGTCGCCGCCAATACTTGAGCGAACATGTCGCCATAGTTCGCATGGGAATCGGCCTGGCCGCGCGCGCTGGCGCCATTCAGGAAAGCCGCCGTGCTAGACGAAAGGCCGCGCAGCAGCTTCGCAGCCGTCTTGGGTCTGCCGGCCGCGCTGCGGGATACCAGCTGTCCAAGGCGCATTCCGATAAAATTCACCATCGCCCCGTCTTCATCGCCGTATCCTTGGCTTGGGTACAAGGCGGTCCGAGGCTTGCCGTCAGGGTGCCCGCCATGGAAATGCTCGCCAATGCGGAAGTCGCGCTTGTTGCGCGGTTTCGTGTGGCGGATGACGATCTGGCGCAGTTCCGCTTGCATCCGGTCGATCTCGACGCGGTAGGCCAGCAATGCCCGAGCAAAGTCGGCCATGGGTTCGCCGGCCTCGCCGTCCTTCGCTATCTTTTTCGCAGCCGAACGTATGATTGAGTTGCTCGCCGCGCCCAGCAAAGCGGCCCCCTCCTCGTTGTCGACGTCGACCGGCAGCGTTTTCCACACGGCGGCGAACGTGTCGCTTGCCTTCAAGCAGCTGTGAATCACACCCTTATTCGCGTCAAAGATCGTGCGCACTGTAGCGGCGGACTTGCCATTCGGATGCGCGACGAAGTCGAACACCCGCTTCATCTCCCCCTGCTCGACTTGGAACGGCGTCGCTGACATCATCAGTTTGTGCGGGATGAAAGATGCGAACTGGCTGGCGAATGCGCTTGCGTTGTGCGCGCCTTCTTTCCAATTGTGCACTTCGTCGACCACAGCAAGCCCGATATTGGATTCAGCCAGCTTGGCCTGAAACACCAGATCGCGGACCCAATTGAAGAAGGCATGCGCATCCACACCCCCATCTCTGATCTGGGCCAGCAGCACTGTCCATTGGGCTTTCACATCGCTGCGCTCCACGACGCGCATCATGGCAGTGCGCAATCCGTAAAGATCGCCACGGCTGGTCAGCAGAACCTTTTCCTGATAGCTCTGCCAGCGCTCATACGCCACGCGGCTGCGCAGGACGTTGTTCTGTTCAAGCGCGGCTACGATAAGTGCCTTGCTCTCGGCGTGCAATCCCGAAACCAAGTGTCCAAGCACATATTCCGAGAACAGCTTATTGTCGGCTTCGTTGATCCGCGGAGCTTGCAGTGCGCTCATGCTGATGACGTAGACATTGGGCTCGAAGGTATTTGGTCCGTTGGCGAACCTCTTGAGCAGATTGGCGAGTGGCCACTCTTTGTTGGCGTCCGCTTTCAGGAGCTTGAACTGGTCCTGGAGCCACTCTTTTTCAACCCTATATTCTTCGTCCAGGAATTTACGCAGCGACGCTAGCGAATATGTCGAGATGAAGTCGAGATAGTCGCTACCCAGCCGGTCCACATTCTGCACGGCTGGCCACAGACGTGGCTTCTTCCCAAGCAGCTGATTCGAACTGGCCCAATCAAACAGGCATAGCAGGAAGGCTTCCCGCGTTGCGGTCCTCACCTGCCCCAAGGACTTTTTCTGATAGTGGTGCAAATTGCGGAACAGCTCCCAGTGGCTGCCGATGTTCAAGGGGATCATCTCCTTGTTCCCCTTGCCTTCGACATATTTGCCGCTGAAGCTGGAGATCTCCTCAACCCACTTGTGCCGCAACACGTGGCTGGGCGGCGTGATCAGCAGGACTTTGCGGTCATTCTCCTGGCTTTGCCACAGGTAGTCGGCCATCACCGCCAATGCGACGTACGTCTTGCCCATGCCGACTTCGTCCGCCAGCAGAACAGTGTCGTAGTCGTCTTCGAAACGCACTGCGACTTTCTCGGCGGTTGTCCGCTGCCGATCCCAGTCGTCTTGAATCGCCACCTGCTCAGCTTTGGACTTAATAATCTGATCAAAAGGGACGCATCGTTTCATCTCAACTCTTTCTTGCAAAATGTCAGATACGTTCTCAACACCGGAGGCTGCGACGCGTCCAGACGCAAGTCCTCGCCCAGACGGCGGGCAAGCGCAGCCATTCCAGGCATGATTGCACCGAGCTCCTTGCAGAACAGCGACAGTTCACCCAGCTTGAAGCAATAGATCTGCTCCCGCAGTTTGCTGGCCGAGGCCGCACGCTCCTTGTCGAGCAATTTCGCGTAGAGCATCAACGGCACCTCAACCCGCCGCGCCCATTGCTCTTCGCTGTCGGGCAGTGCTGAGATCTCCTCGACCCGGCTCCTGAATACCTGCTCGACGTCGGAGAACAAGCTCAGGTGGCGTTGCATGGCAATCACCACATTGGACTCGCGGTCCACCGTCGCCTTGCTGTCGGGTACGTCGGGTGGAACGAGCGGATCGAGTGGTTCACCGGGAACCTTTTCCCCATTGCCCGCGCCGTTGCCGGACGCTGGCCGCAAGTGATACAGCAGCCAGTCCTCCGGATCCGAGAACAACAGCAGATCGGTATATTCCAGAAGCTCGGGCGCGTGATGGAATGGCAGGTAGAACACGGCTGCGGCCCGGCCTCGCAGCGTAAAGCGCAGGTTGCGTTTTCCCAGCAAGGGGATGGCGGATTCGTCCCACCGCAAACTTTGCGACCTGCTGCCGTGAACGACGATGGCCGTGTCGCCCCAAACGATGTCGTAGTCGCTTAGCTTCCCGCCCGAGGCGCAGCTGAAATGGAACTCAACGCTCTGCCTGCCGTTCAAGGCGCGCAGTTCTATCCGCTCGATGAAGGCCGGATAGCCGGGTTCATCGAGATACATGACATCCTGTTCGGCGTCATCGCGGTCGGCAAGTTCATCCGGTAGGCCCGCATAGGAACAGTCGGCAGACGGGCCCAAGGCTTGCAGAATCGGCGCGACGACGTGGTCGGCAGTCCCCTGCTCCACCCATGCCAGACCCAATTCATGGTTGTCGCCGTTCCATGCCTTGTTGGTGAAGTTGGCGCTACCGATATAGACCAGGTGCCGTTTCCCTTCACCGCAGAGTATCAATATTTTCGCGTGCAGCTTGCGGATGATTTGCAGATCGCCCAGGCGCGCGCCGTCGTTGGCGGTGGCGATTCGGGCCAGTTCGGCGTCGCCGATCGCCGACGGTATCCGATGCAGGCGGCGTTTGGTCGCAAGTTTGCCATAGTGGCGCTTGCTCAACCCGGCGTTTTCGGCGTCGGTATAAATCGCCGTTTCCGCGATCGGTCCCAGGGCGTCGTTCAACGCATCGGCGAGGAAGGTACGGCCACGGTCGAAAAACGGCGACACCACCACCAACCGGGATGGAGGGCTGTTCGGCGAAATCTCTTTCCACAGCGCCGATAATTTCTGCAGGCCCGGCCCCTTTTTCACATAGCCGGAGGCGAGCAGTTCGTAAGCGCGACCGCGCGTGGCGACGGCCCCAAGGCCTGTCCAATAGTCCAGCCGCTGCGCCAGCATGGCGGCGACACTCTTCAATGCGGCCGACGCTGTGGCCTGCGGATGATCGGCGTAACCATCGCGCAGCAGCTCGATGAAGGACTGCAGGACGCCGGTGTGCGCCCTTTCCTGATCGCTCCACATAAAGTCCATGAAGACTTCGCGATTGGAAAACAAGCCTGTCCGGGTCAGATTGAACGAGCCCAGCACCAGCCTGACCGCATGCTTGGTGACGATCAAATACGCTTTGGCGTGATGGCAGCTGTACGGCGCGGCGCGCACCGGTATTAGGTCGAGGAAGTGCGGCAGCGCATTGAACTCCCGCGTCTTGCTCGCGTCGTAGACTATCAGCGGCTTCCAGCCTGCAATAAAACGCAGATGGTTGGTCCGCAAGCTGAAGTCGTCGTCCAGTTGCCGACCGGCGATGAGGTTGACCAGTTGCTGGTCGTCGAATTCATAGGTCAACACGACGACGCGGTCTATCGGGTCCTTGCCGCCGTTGCTGACGATGTCGGCAAATATGCTCTGCAGCGAGTCGAATTGGCCTTGCGATGTGGTTTGTGTCATGCGAGGTGGGCGTACTGATGATAAAGGCTGGCGCGCTGGAAGTGCCAGTCGCGTCGATAGTCGTGGGCGATCACGGCAAGCCTGCCATTCGCGTTGCCGGCCTTTTTAAGGGCACTGCACCGCTCTTCGTAAGTGGGGAAGTCAAACTTTTTGCTTATCCGCAAACTGCCGTCTTCGATGAAAGGGATATTGCCCTTCGATCTTTGATGCGCGACGTGATGGGCGCAGATAAGCTCGGCCGCATCGCGATAATCGCCGACCTTGGCGAGCGACTGGAACAGTCCCTTCGTGTCGTGGTGGCCGGGCAGTTGGACGTAGGCCGCCGCCACCTTGCCCAGTTGCGTCACGAGCTGCGTTTCCAGCTCGGAGATGGACAGCGGGCCATTGCCCTGCTCGGCGATAGAGAGGTATTCGCGTTCAAAAATATGCTGTACCAGTCCAAGCAATTGTTCGAAGTACTGGATCAGGACCAGCTCTGCGCTCAGGGACGTGTAACGTGTCTGCAGTTCGCCGAAGCCGTCCTGGTAGCTGGCCGGCGTCTTTTTCCAGTTCTCCAGTTTCTTTTCGCTCAAGGGCCGCTCCCACAGCGTGCGCGATTGCGGCAGACGTTCGCAGTACTCCTCGATCAGCCTGCGCCAAACCTTTGCTTCGTCGGCCGATGGTTTAGCCTTGGCCTCAAACAGACTGGACAAGGCCTGAAGTTGGCCGACATCCCACTTGCCGCCCTTCCTCCAGGCATCGATGGCCTTACGCAAGGACTTGCCATCCCGTTTGCCGAATGCCGCTCCCAGTTCGCTACCCAGCTCCGTCAATTGCTTGCCGGACTTCGACAAAATCCCCCACGTCGTCGACGGGCTGGAGTAGTGGCCAAGCACGCCATAGGTGAGGCTGGCGTAGACACGGTCGTTCTTGCGGATATCGTCGACCGACAGATCGGCGCGGTCGCGCATCAGGTCGTTGTACTTGCGGATATTCAAAACCGAGGCGGTGCCCGTGTCCAGCGCATGGAGGATGCCCCAGAAGATCTCGGCCCGGCGGAACTCGAACGTAAACCCTTTCTGTCCCGGGGCGATGCCGTCGTCCTGGAGGCACTGATAGATCAGCGCCAAGATGCCATGGCAGGCCGGCTGGTTGGACAGCACGGTGAATTGCTTGAAGAGTTTATCTTGCAGCGCTGTGTAAGGCGCCAGAAACCCCAAGGGATCCAAGGTCAGCTCCTGGCGGCCAAGTACAACGTATTCTGAAAATTTCATGGTTTCTTGAAGTAATCGATCAGCACTTGAACCAGTTTCACGAACGCTACCGCACACAGTGGATAGATCATCGCCACCCACTGAATCACAGCATGCAAACAGCACCTGAATCTCGCGCCACTAGTGCCTGATTTCTGGGTCTAGGGCGAATATTCAGCTGCACAGAACATGCTTTTGGTACGGCGAGTGTTGTTTACGTATCCAGTTTCATTTGAAACAAACGAGACTAAAGGGGAATTGTTAACGTAACACTCGTCTATTACTACTGAAAAATTGGCCCAAGCTCTGTTGCGTCCAAGGCGCGACCTAGCGCAACATAATACTGCACCGAGCACGCGCAACATTCAAAATAGGAAATTTTTGCAAACACCCTCGAAAATTAGCCGATTTGAACGCAACCGCAGTCCGGAACTACCAAGACCGGACTGCGAAATCCATGGTCCAGCCAGAAAGCTGTTTAATAATGCATTTTCTCTCAAAGCTCTCGGAAGCCGGTAAGGTCGCGCCGCGCCAGGCCTATGGGAAGAACCTTGGGTCGTAGATCCAACGTCTGATCGTTGTCGCGGTAATCGTCAACGAGTCGACGTGTAGCGGATTTATCAGCACATTTTGTTCGTCCGGCACAATCACGGATGGCACCAACAGCAATGCCGTCGCTGCCGACGCAGCCCAGGCATCGCCTGTCAAACTGCTCGCCCGGCCGTTTGGCACGGCGTCCCAGCCGGCTGGCGGCGGATCGAGCACGGTACGTGCGCGCCATACGGCGTCGGGAATGTCGATACGCACCAGAAAGCGATTGAACGGCAGGCCGCCGGCGCGTAGGTAGAGGACGGTTTCGAGCGTCGCCAGTGCAATATTCGTTGAGCAATAGATGACAGGCGTACCGACGCTGTTCCAGCGCCCGCCCGATATCTTTGCGCCGGTGCCGCCGAGGTCATTGACTGGGTAGTTCGGCGCCTCGACGGATATCCGCCATAGAGGCATCGTCACCCTCAAAGGTGTCCATGTAGCTCGCTGGCGTCGCGCCACCCAATGCCGCCGGCAGCGGTTCGGACAGCCAGCCCGACAGCCATCGCGCTGCGTCGAAACCAGTCGGGTCGCCGGACTGTTCGACCATGGTCTGCACCATGCCGATCAGCGTCTCAACGCCAAGTACCCGTTCCGATTCGTCTTTCGACAGCACGGTGGCGTCCTTCTCCTTGCGGCTGATCGTGGCGCGCGAAAGACCTAGACTTGAAAGCAAATTCTCCTTGCTCATGCCCATGCGGGCCGAGACCTGACCAATTGTCGCGGCCGGTATGCCTTGCCGAATCGCGACGATACGCGCCTGCGGATCGATCCGGTAGTGTTGCGTAGCGGCTTTGACCGGCTGGGCCTGATTGTCAGCGCAACGTGGGAATGTCCCAATCCCGATGAGGCAATTGCATCAATGCTCAAAGCATTGCCACCTGCGCTGAGCGCGACCTTCGGTTGTATGTGCTAGCGCAGAGCTCGTCTTCGGCCCACGATGTACGTTGGCAGCATATTGCAGACAAAATCGGGGGCTGACATGCTGATCGAAAAAACGCGCACAATCCTTGGGATGCTTGCCGTGGGCTTGCTTGTGGCCTGCACCACGCCAAAACCCGAACCCGAGCCGCCGCCCGGCCCCAATCCTGTCCCTGGTGCTCTGGCCGTCACCGTGGCGAACCTGCCACCCGGCCTGCCGGCCGCGATCCGCATTACCGGCCCCGGCGCCTACTCCCAGGACATCACCCAGAGCCAGACCCTGTCCGGTCTCGCGCCCGGCGAGTACACGGTCAGCGCGAGCAGCCTGGCCAGCGGCGCGCTCACGTACTTTCCAAGCGCCGGCGAGCAAGGTGTGCTGGTCGCATCCGGCGCCAATACCCCGGTCACCGTCAGCTACACCGGAGTACCGTTCACGCTCGGCATCCAGGAAGTGGCCAACGTCAGCGGTGCGGTGTTCCTGACTTCGCCGGCGGGTGACCGCCGCCAGTTCATCGTCGAGCGCAGCGGCCGCATCCACGTCCTCGAGAACGGCGCGCTGCTGCCGACGCCCTTCCTCGACATCAACGAGCGCGTCTTGTCCCAAGGTGAAGGCGGGTTGCTGTCGATGGCGTTCGATCCGCAGTACGCCAGCAACGGTTACTTCTTCCTCTATTACACCGACAACCTCCACCGCATCGTCGTGGAGCGGCGGCGGGTATCGTCCGACCCCAACCGGGCCGAGCCTGGCTCTGAACTGGTGATCATCCGCATCCTGCACTTTAATACCACTCACTACGGCGGCCTGGTCGGCTTCGGCCCGGACGGCTACTTGTACATGGCCACGGGCGACGACGGCGGCACCGGCGATCCGTTTCGCAACGGTCAGAACCTGAACACCTTGCTCGGGAAAATGCTGCGCCTCGATGTCGCCGGCGCCAGTGCGGCTCAGCCCTACAGGGTGCCGCCATCGAATCCCTTCGTCGGCCAAGCCGGGCGGCGCGCCGAGATCTGGGCCTACGGCCTGCGCAACCCGTGGCGCTACGCGTTCGACGGCGACTTGCTCTACCTGACCGATGTAGGCCAGGACCAGCGCGAGGAAGTCGACATCGTCGGCGTCGCCCAGGGCGGCCTCAATTACGGATGGAACATCATGGAAGGCACGCTGTGCTACAACAGCCCCAGCTGCAACCGGGCCGGGCTCACCCTCCCCGCCTTCGAATACGACCACCTCAATGGCTGCTCGATCACCGGCGGCTATGTTTACCGCGGCAAGGTGGTCCCGGAACTGGCGGGGCACTACTTCTATTCCGATTTTTGCCGCGGCTTCTTACGCAGCTTCCTGTACACAGGCAACAGTATCGGCGCACACACCGACTGGTTGATCACGGGCGCCGGCCGCGTCCAGTCCTTCGGCCGCGATGCCGATGGCGAGTTGTACCTGATCGCCGCCAGCGGAAAGATCTTCAAGATCGTCAGGAGATTCGTTCCGCCGGGCTAAGACCTCAATTACTTGCCGGCACCGGCGCGCAGCATCTCCACGACTTGGGCCGCTGTACGCACGCGCGCCATGCGCGGGAAAATGCGGCGCATTAACTGATCGTGGTTGTCTTGCTCGGGAGAGCTGCACGCGTCGCTCACGATGACGAGGTTGTAATCGAGGTCGCGGGCGGCAAAGGCGGTGCTGGCCACCCCGACATCGGTCGATCCGCCAGCCAGGATGATGGTGTCGATCTTGCGCGTGCGCAGCGCCAGGTCCAGGTAGGTCTGGAAGAACGCGCTCCAGCGGTATTTCGGAATGAGGTAATCCTCGGGCGCGGGAGCTAACTCATCGATCACCGCCGCTTCCCAGGTGTCGCCCGCCAGGATCGGCAGCAGGTCGGGCGCCTTGTCGAGCGCGAGCGGCCTGAGCCGGTTGTCGGTGTCGCGAATGGTGTGGGCGCTGGTGGCGTTGTCGGCGCGATGATTGGCGGCGGCATAGGCCACCATCATGCGATGCGCGCGCGCACCTTGCAGCACCTGGCTTGCCGCGCCGATCACCGGTTCATATCGGGACTGGGTGGCGGGGTCGTCTTTCTTGATATGCCCGTTGAGCATGTCGAAGAAAAGCAAGGCGCTGCGCGCCGGATTGAGCGTGTCGATTGCCATGAATCGTATTTCCTTTTGTTTTGACGTTAGCGTGGGCTGCCAGAGATGACGTCCCGGTAAATCTTGGTCCATTTTTCCATCTCGGCCGACGTGACAGAGGGGATCGTCACATTGAACTTCATGTTTTTCATCGGCGACTCGACGGTGGCGTTGGTTGGGATATAGTTCATCGAGGTCAGCATCTTCTGGCCGTCGACCGACAGCATGTAGTCGTAAAAAAGCAAGGCCGCATGCGGGTGCGGGGCATGCTTTGCAACTCCAACACCGTTGGCGCGGGTGATCGCGGACGGCAGCACGTACCAGTCGACCGGTGCGCCCTTCTTCTTCAGTGCGTCCGCCGCATAATGGTAGACAGTCAGGGCCAGCGGGACTTCCCCGGATGCGTTCATGTTCGCCAGCAGCGAGTGGCCCTTGCGTACCGACAGCCCGTTGGTCGCGACGATCTCGCGGAACAGTTTCAGCCCCTTCTCTTCGCCTAATTGCTGCATCAGGCTGTAGAACCATTCGTCATCGGTCAATTCAACGCCGAGTTTGCCCTTCCATTTCGGGTCGGCCAGGTCATGCCAGGTCTTGGGCAGGTCTTCTTTCTTGATCAGATCGGTGTTGTAGGCCTGGACGAACAAGGTCAGGCGGGTCGCAACCCATTCCCGGTGGGCGGGAACCGCACCGGGGAGCAAATCCTTGAAGGCGGGCGTGCTGATCGGCTGCAGGACCTTTTCAAAGTGGAGTGACTCAAGCTCGGGAGCGCCAATGTGAACGGCGTCGACTTCGTAGCGCTTTCCGGCAGTCTCGGTCAGGGTCCTTTGAAGAACCTTGTCGCTGCCTGCGCGCCAGATCTGTACCTTGATGCCGTATTTTTTCTCGAACCCGCTGATCAGGGGCGACAGGTCTTTTTGCGCGATCGAGGTGTAGAGCGTCATCGTGCCTTCGCTTTGGGCACCCTTGAGCAACACCCGTTCACGCTCCGGCGCGCTGTAGCTCGACAGATCGGGAAAGCCGGCCGGGCTCTGGGCGTAAGCCGGCATGAGCGCCATTGCCGCCGCGCTGAGCACTGCGCACTTCAGGAAGGTCCTGCGCTTCGTTTCTTGCGCTCCGTGGACGGCGCCATTTGTCGTCTTGCTGTTCATAGTCGTTGAGTCTCCGAAATAATTATTTTGGTATAAATTTTTGTAACCGAACAATGAGCATAGGAAATATAGCAGACATTCATGGTGACAATGGACCGGCGTTCCTGCATGCGGAAAATGAGCGGTATTTGGTCAAAAACGACGGGCGAGAATCAGGCCGGGTGTGGCGCGTACGCCAACACCGGCCACGGCTGGCTGATCGATGGCGCGATGCAACGGCAGCGAGGAAACTTTGAAGCTGATTAACCCAGCGGGTAGCCCGCGCCAGTCCATCCATCGATGCCGCCGCTGAGCACGCGTACGCTGAGTCCTCGTTTGACCAGCAGATGCGCTGCCCTGAGTGCCGACACGTCGTTCGGACAGGAGCAGTAGGTAATGATTTGTGCGCCCTCGGGCCAATCGTCGATCGGAACCGATTCGATCGTGGCCAGCTCGATCGGGCGCGCCCCTGGGATACGCTCGACGACGTCGCTTTGTAGCGCCGCCGCCCGTACATCGACGATCACCAGTTCAACGTCCTGCGCCATCAGTTCAGCCAATTCATCGGGCCGAACCCTGGGCAAGCGGCCCATCGCACGGGCTATCCGCCAGCGCCGCCAGACGCGCCACGCCACATACAATCCGAGCAAGCCGGCCATCAACGCCAGCGCGATATTGCCGAGCTCACTCACTTGTTCCAGCAAGCGCTCGATCTGGTTGTGAAACAGCAGGCCGCCGGCGACACCGCTTCCGGCCCAGAGAACGGTGCCGGCCAGATTGAAGACGGCGAAGGAGGCGGTGCGCATGCCGAGGGCGCCGGCCAAGGGGGGCGCCAAGGTCGACAAGCCGGGAACGAACTTGGCGACGACCAGGGTCGCGACGCCGCGCCGGGCAAAGCTCAGCTGGCTCTGGCGCACGCAGCTGTCCGGGGAGATCGAAATCCGGCACAGTAGTGCCAGCACCCTGCCCCCGTAGCGCCGGCCGGCAAAAAACCACAGCGTATCGGCCAGCATCGAGGCCAGCGTCGCCACGGCCACGGCCTTGACGGCGAAAACGCCATCGCTGGCAGCTGCGACCCCTGCCAGCAGCAGGAACGGCAGCGCCGGCAGCGGCGCTCCCAGCTGTTCGACCAGAACGCCGATAAACACGGCAAGCAGGCCGTACTGGGCGAACAGGAACAGGATATTTTCCATGGCGCGCCGTTAATGCCGAGCGTCGCCGGACTGGCCGGCGGGCGCGAGGAAATCAAGCCGAGGCCCGACCGGTACGATACGCGAGGGATTGATGTGGGGATGGCTCATGTAGTAGTGGCGCTTGATGTGGTCGATATTGATGGTCGATGCGACGTCCGGTACCAGGTAGAGGTCCCGTAGATAACGCGACAGATGCGGGAAATCCTCGATTCGGTTGCGGTTGCATTTGAAGTGGCCGAAATAAACCGCATCGAAGCGGACCAGGGTGGTAAACAGGCGCCAATCCGCTTCCGTGGCTGACGGCCCAACCAGATAAGGCTTATCGGCGAGCAGCGACTCGATCCGGTCCAAGGCGTCGAACAGCCGGGCGAAAGCCTGCTCGTAAGCGGTCTGGCTGGACGCGAAGCCGCAGCGGTAGACGCCGTTGTTGATGTTATCGTAAATGAACTGGTTGATGCGGTCGATCTCGATGCGCAGCGGTGCCGGGTATAGATCGACCCGGTCGTTCCCGAAGGCATTGAATGCCTGGTTCAGCATGCGCATGATGTCGGCCGATTCGTTACTGACAATGGTGCGGGTCCGGGTGTCCCACAGCACCGGTACCAGGACCCGCCCGGTATAGTCGGGCCGGGCGGCGCTGTAGAGCTGATGGAGATGGCCGCAGCCATTCGCCCGGTCCGGCAGGGCCGTGCTGAAGGCCCAGCCCTGATCCGACATCACCGGTTCCACGATCGATACCGGCACGACTTCTTCAAGCTTTTTCAGCGCCCTTGCGATCAGGGTCCGGTGCGCCCAGGGACAGGCCAGGGAAACATAGAGGTGGTAGCGGCCCGGTTCGGCCGGATAGGCGCTCGATCCGTCCGCGGTGACCCAGCTGCGAAAGCCAGATACCGTGCGTACGAACTCGCCATGCGTGGCTTGGGTGTCATACCAGCCGTCCTGCCATTGCCCATGGTTCAGATACCCGCTCATTGTCGTACCTCGACATCGGTTACGGGGCGCCGGCCCCTCCCGCGCAGTCTACAGGTATACTCGCCTTCTTGGGCATGCAACATTTCCGCCGCGTCGTGCAGGGAAGGTCTGCACCCTCGCCTGCCCGGTCACGTCTTTTGGGCTGCCTGGTATAGCGGCTGCACGGTTGGCAGCATCCGGGTCAGCTCGGCGATGCGGGTTTCGTTGGCGGGATGGGTCGAGAGGAATTCGGGCGCACCGCCGCCGGTTCTGGCGGCAGACATTTTCTGCCAGACCGTGACCGCCGCCTCGGGCCTGAACCCGGCACGGGCGGCCAGTTCGAGGCCGATCTTGTCTGCCTCCGATTCGTTCTGGCGCGAATTGGGAAGGTTGTACAGGATGTCGGCGAACTGGCCGGCCATCTTGATCTGCGCTTCGCGGTTTTGCAGCGCGCCCAGCGCCGCCGACGTGATCAGGTCCTGGGCCGCCGCCTGCGAAATGCGCTCGCGCCCGTGCTCGCGCAGGGCGTGGGCGATTTCGTGGCCAAGCACCATGGCGATCTCGTCATCGCTCAGCTTGAGCTTGCGGATGATGCCTGTGTAGAGCGTGATCTTGCCACCCGGCGCGCAGGTGGCGTTGAGCGCGGGACTGTCGATCAGGGCGACTTCCCAGTTCCATCTTGCCGCGTCGGGGCGAAACACGGGCGCCTGTTTCTCCAGGCGTGCAGCAATTCGCCGCAGCCGTTCGAATTCATCGCCCTGGGTGATCAGCTTGCCGGCCGCCTTTGCCTTGTCGTTTTGTTCGGCGTAATGGATCAGCGCCATCTGCTCGACCGTCTCGGCCGGCACGATCAGCAGTTGGCGCCGGGTGACGTCGACCGCGCCGGGATTGGTGGTCGAGGCGCAAGCGGCGACGACCAGCGTAATTGCAATTATCGCAATACGACCGATTTTTCTTGTTCTCATTGGGGCTCTCCGGTGAGTTGCGGCCCAACGCGGTTAGTGAATGGAAGTAACTGCGTAACCCTTTTCCCCGATCTGTTCGTTCAGGCGCTCGATTGAATAATCGGGTAGCTGGTCGGCCTCGTCGGCGATCTCGAACGCCTTCGCCTCGATCTCCCAATCGGTGTTGGTCGCTTCGTTGGGGATGACTTGTTCTTCGGGAACGGCGAGGTAGGAATATTTTCCGTCGTTTTCGGCTCTGCGGTAAATGTCCAGGCGCATGATGTGTCCTATATAGTGGGGAACGAGGGGCCGCCCGCTTCCCTGCGGGAAGCTGCGTCCGTGTCCTACCTTAGGGCAGTGCGCCGTCCCCGTCTGTTAACTGGCACACATTCAGGCTTGATCAATGAGCGAGGTATTCAGGCAGCCCCGAGAGATCTGCAATTTCTCCATCGGGCGCATCAGGAATACGTTCTGGCACCTGGCCAAAGCGGTTACACCACAGCACCCGGTAACCAAATGCCTTGGCCGAGAAGGCATCCCAACTGTTGGACGAAAGAAAGCATATCTTCCCGGGCGGCAGGTTGAAGTGGTCGGCGGCAAGCCGATACACCGATGGGTGGGGCTTGTAGACGCCCACCTCCTCCACCGACAAGACCGCGTCGAATACATGATCGAGCCCGGCATTACCCACTGCCGACGCCAGCATGGCCGCCGTGCCGTTGGACAGGATGGCGAGCTTCATGCCCCCCGCCTTCAAGCGCTGCAAGGTTTCCGGTACCTCTGGATAGGCCGAAAGCCCGAGATAAAGATGCATCAGGCGCTCGCGCAGACCGGGGTCCGCAATATTGAGCGTCGTCATGGCGAAGTCGAGCGCGTCGCCGGTGACCTGCCAAAAGTCGGCATGGTGGCCGGCGAGCCCGCGCAACCATGTGTATTGAAGCTGTTTTGCACGCCACAAATCGGAAAGCGCCTGCCATTGGTCGCCGAGGGCGTCCCTGGCGCCGTGGGCCACGCTGGCGACGTCGAACAGCGTGCCGTACGCATCGAATACGCAGGCTTCGATACCGCTCATCGTTCGCGTCGTCATGCTGCGGCGACTCCCAGGTCTGGCGTGACTTGAAGACCCTCCAGGAGCTTGTTGAAGCCGCTGAACAAGTCGACCACCGACATCAGTTCAACGAGCTCGGCATCGCCGCAGCCCATGCCCTTCAGGGCGGCGGTGTGCGCACTGACACAGTAGTCGCAGCCATTGACGGCGGAAACGGCCACGGCAATCATCTCCTTGGTCTTGCGGTCGATCAGGCCCGGCCCCATGACCGCTTTCACCCGTTCCCAGCTCGCTTTCAGGTAACTCGGATTGTGGGCCATGACCTTGAACATGTTGGGCACGAACGGCAGTCCAAAAACGCGCCGGATGTCCACATAGACCTGTGCGACCTCGTCAGTTGCATCTTTTTCATCAATCAGGGTAACGGTTGTCATTGCTTCTCCATACAATCGGCTGTCGTGCAGCCGGTGACCCGCTCGAATCGGGGTAACGGGACTGCGCGATCAGGCTACTTTGTAGGCCGCAAATTTTTCGTCGACCTGGGTGCCGAAAGCGTGATTGCTGTAGTTGCTCAGCGTTTTGACCGCTGCGGCCAGCACGATGTAGAGCAGGTCTCGTTCCTGGTACCCGGCGTCCAGAAAGGCCTGGACGATCGCACGGTCCGGCTGACCGTGTTTGGCGACCATTTCGACCGCCATTGCGGATAACGCAGCCAGCTTTGCATCGGGAATGGGCTGACGCGCGCGAATCGCCTGCAAGACGTTTCCTGGTACGCCAGACATCTTGTCGGCAATCATGCTGTGCGCTGCCATGCAGTAATTGCAACCGTTGTACTGACTAATGACAAGAAACACCACTTCCTGCTCGGCGGAGGTGAAGCCCGATTCCTTGCGAAACAGGTCGTAGCCGTGCAGATAGGTGCTCAGAATGCCCGGTGCGTTGGCCATGTTGGCGTACATGTTCGGGATGAAGCCGACCTGCTCGAGCGCCAGGTCCAGGACTTCTTTTTGTTTGCCGCCTGCACTCGCATGGTCGACCGGGGCAATATTGTGAATGATGGGTGTGTCAGACATGATTGTTTCTCCTGAAAAGCGCGCATGAACCGTTGACCGAAAGAGGCTTCCACCGGCCGGTTATTGCGATGCTTGATTCTATTCGGCATGCGCTGTCGGTCGTGAACCGTGCGTCTCGTTTTAACGTCCCGGCGTTTCAGCTTGCAATGACCGGCCTTCTTCCTGTTGCGCCTGGCACCATTGGGCAGGAGAGCAGCCGAGCTTTCGGACAAAGGCCCGGGTCAATGCGCTGGCGCTGCCGTAGCCGACATCGCAGGCCACGTACTTGAGTTGCAAGCCGCGTTTCAGCAAGCGCTGCGCATTCAGGAGGCGCCAGGATGCCAGGTAGGCGGCCGGGGTTTCGCCGGTGATGTTGCGGAAGTGGACCGCAAAACGTGCGCGCGACATGCCCGCCAGGGTCGCCATGTCCGACAGTTTCCAGGCGTGGGCCGAGTCTTCGTGGATCGCGGCCAGCGCCTTGGCCAGGCGCTTGTCGGCGAATCCGGCCAGGGCGCCGCCTTGCGTCAGCCCCTGATCGATGCAGTAGCGCAGCAATCGAATCATCAGCACTTCGCACAAGCGATCGAGCACAGCCTGGCGGCCGGACTGTTCGGAAAATGCCTCGTCAAACATCAGCCCCAACAGTGCGTCGACTCCGGGAAGTGCGGCAAGTGCCACCAATACAACGTCCGGAAGGCAATCCGTAATCGGATTGTGTCCTCCGCCCCCAAACTGAACTGTGCCGCAGACCACATCGGAACCTGCCCGCTCATCTGCAACCAGGCGGTGCGTTTGCGGGCGCGGCAGGAACAGGACGGTCGGCTCGGTGATGTCGATCGCCTCTTCCTGGACCCCGATTACCTGGACCGAACCCCGCTTGACCAAGTGAAGGTGACCCCGTAACGCGTCTTCGTGGAAGTCGTGAATACCGCAAATATTTCCGGTATAGAAAACTCCGGCGTGCAGGGAGAAGTGCTTGAGCAGCGTCGTCAGTTGGTCCATGGCGCGAACGACCGGAAAATTTGTGTCAGGACTTGGCGCCAGCATCCCATGTTCGGGCTCCGGGTGGTCTATATGAAAGATCAGTCGGCGCCATGGCGCTCGTTCTTACACCTTGAACGACCGGAAAGGCTTATTGGCCGACGCAGATGATCTTGGTGTGGTATTCGTGGGCGCTGGCCTTTTTCGATGCGGCCCAGTCGATCACTTCCTTGGCTTCGTCGACCGTCATCACGCTCGCCTTTTCCTTGTTCTTGATAAAGGAAACGCCTTCGAACTTGCCTTCCTTGCTGCGCATTACCTTCGCGAACACGGGCGGCTTCTTGCCGTCATCGCTGATCTTGTTTTGCTGGACGAGGTAACGCTGGTCGGTATTTTCCATGGGGAGCTTAAGGATGGGGTGTCGAAAGCCACATTTTAAGGCCTGCGCGTGGTCGGCGTCGGGAAAACAGTCCGGCCAGGGCGGCCGGACCGGGCAATGCTTGAGAATCAGGCAAAGGCGGCGATGTGCGGCGCCATGGCGGGAACGACGTTGGTGCGGATCGCGGCCTGCAGCGAGGGAATCGAGCCCCCAGCCCGGTACTTGAAGCCGACCTGCAGCACGTCGCCCGCCTTCACCGGTACCGGCGCCTCCAGCGGCAGCGTCATGTAGTGGTTGAGCCAGTCGATGGTGCTGGAACGTTCGCTCACGACCGACAGGATGTTCTTGGTAATGAAGCGCAGCGCGTTGACCATGCCGCTTTTTTCAGCAAGGAACTCGCCTTCCCAGGCGATCAGGGTGTCGGTCGGCTGGCTGAAGTCGAGGATGCTGTACACCGATGGCGTGGCCAGTTCGACCGTGCCGGGATAGACCAGCGTGGTTTCCTGGAATTGCACGATGGGGGCGTAGAAACCCTCGAAATCGTATTCTTGCTGCAGCGGCTGGACGGCCATGATGACCGCCTCGGGCATGAACACGGGCAGCGGGCCGCCGAAGCGCGCGAGATAGCGGCGCTTGAACGATTCGATGACCTCGACTTGCTTTTCGCGCAGCATGCCGACGTGGATCATCTCGCAGATGACCACGTCGACCGGCTCCGGCGGCAGGTATTCGAAGGCGTCGGCGTGGATGACCTCGACCTTGTGTCCGTTCGGGTTCATGGCGAGCATCTTGCGCGCTTCCTTGACCATGTCCGGGTTGAATTCGACGCAGTACACTTTCTCGGCCAGGCTGGCGGCGAACCACGACAGCACGCCGGTGCCGCCGCCCAGTTCCAGCACTTTCGCACCTGGGTGGACGGCGTAGTGGATCGCCGACTTGAAATTATGCATGCGGTTTTGGTCCATCAGCATGTTGTGATGGTAGTGCACGGGGATGAACTGGCCCAGGTAACAGCTTTCGATCTCTCGTTCGTTGAGCATATTTTTCCTTGTGATTCGGGGTCCCGGCGCCCTGCCCTGCGCCGGCTCGGTCATGTAATCGATTCAACGCTGTCATTATCGTTAACATGAATGCTCCCCGAAGCGGCGAGGTGCGCCCTCTTTCCACGCCAGTTCGCCGTTACGCGCCGCGCGTCGAGGGTCCGCGCCGGCCAGGCCGCGGCGCTTTCAATCCTCGTGCATTACATCATATCTTTATCGCACTATATTGAATAGATTGAAGAAATTGTCGGTCGTCTGTTGCGCGACCCGGCTCAATGGCACGCCCTTGAGGGTGGCGAGGTATTCCGCCACATGGCATACGAAGCCGGGCTCGTTCATTTTGCCGCGATGGGGAATCGGGGCCAGGTAGGGTGAATCGGTTTCGATCAGGATGCGCTCGAGCGGCACGGCCCTGGCCACCGCTTGCAGTTCTTTCGCGCTCTTGAACGTGACGATGCCGGAAAAAGAGATGTAGAAACCCATGGCGATGGCCGCTTGCGCCACCTCGAGCGATTCCGTAAAGCAGTGCATGACGCCGGCCACGCCGCCCTTGTCGGTGCCGGCCCCTTCTTCCTGCATCACCCGAATGGTGTCCGCGCTGGCCGCTCTTGTGTGAATAATCAAGGGCTTACGCGTGATTCTTGAAGTGCGGATGTGAACCCGGAAACGCTCGCGCTGCCACTCGAGGTCGCCTTCGAGCCGGTAGTAATCGAGCCCGGTTTCGCCGATCGCGACAATCTTTGGGTGTTCGGACAGCGCGACCAGCTGCTCGACGCTGGGCTCGGGCGTGTCGACGTAATCCGGATGCACGCCGACCGAGCCGAAGAGATGCGGGTACTGTTCGGCCAGGGCAAGTACTTGCGGGAAGTCAGGCAGGTCGACCGACACGCACAGCGCGTGGGTGACCTTGTTCTCGGCCATCTTGGCCAGGATCTCGGGCATGCGAGCGGCCAGCTCGGGAAAATTGATGTGGCAATGGGAATCGATATACATGGCGCGATTGTACGCGAGCCGGGCGCCGCCCGCAGGGGCCCGCCCGGGCGGCGCCCGCCTTATGCGACGCGCTTGCCGAGGATGATCAGGTCGCGTTCCACGCCATCGAGCCTGGCCACGCGCGGCAGCCTGGCCCAGGTGGCGAAGCCGAACTTGGCGAACAGGGCAAGGCTGGGCGCATTGTGGCCAAAAATGAAGCCGAGCAGGGTGTGGACCTCGATGCTGGGCGCGAATTGGATCGCCTGCTCGAGGCAATAGGCCCCGATTCCCTTGCCGCGCGAGGATTCGGCGATATAGATCGACAGTTCCGCGGTCCCGGAATAGGCCGGGCGGCCATAAAAATTGGAGTACGACATCCATCCGAGCACGGCCGGCCTGGCCGACTCGTCGTCGGCCGCGTGGATCACCCACAGCGGACGGCGCTGCGGCGTGTGCTCGGCAAACCATCCCTCGCGCGAGGCGACCGTGACCGGCTCGGTATCGGCGGTGACTTCGCGCGAGGCGACGGTCGAGTTGTAAATCTCTACGATGAGGGGTAAATCTTCAGGAACGGCAAGGCGGTGAACGTAAGACGTCATAAAACGGGAGGCCGAAAGGCGGGTTAAAGGGTGTGGGTGGCGCGCGAGGAGCGCAGCGCCGCGCCCAGGATTTCTTCGATGCGCAGCTTGGCGCGCTGGCCGGTTTCGTCGTCCGGGAAGTGCACGCCGATGCCCTGCGCCTTGTTGTTGTTGGCGCCGGCCGGGGTGATCCAGACCACCTTGCCGGCGATCGGGTACTTGTTCGGGTCGTCCATCAGCGCCAGGATCAGGTAGATCTCGTCGCCAATCTTGTAGGGCTTGGCGGTCGGCACGAACATGCCGCCCTGTTTCAGGAACGGCATGTAGGCCGCGTACAGGGCTGCTTTTTCCTTGATGGCAAGCGATAGCACCGACGGCCGCGGAATTTGCGGAGCGCTCGCGTCAGTTGGATTGCCGGTCATCGAATTCCTTTCAAGTGCAGCATGCAGTGTAATCAAGCAACATGTCTTCGACAAACAATTTCGGCGACAAGGGGTGCTCGGCAATCGCGCGGCGCTCGTTTGCGCTCTTTATTGCGCGCATCAGGCTGGCCGTTTGCACCTTGTCGGCGAGCGCCGCCAGTTCCTTCCGGTAACGGGGATAATACCTGACACTTCCTGAAAGCTTGTAGCAGAACACATCGTACAGCCAGCGCTGCTGCCACGATACCAGTGCGGCGAGCGGCGCCTTGCTCAGTTTCTCGGCAGCCTTGAGCGCCGCTTCCACGTTCGGACGGGCCAGCAACTGCAGCAAGGTGTCCAGATCGTCGCGATTGCCGGTCTCGGCCTGGGCGAGCGCGGCCAGCGGCGCTCCGCCCTGCTCGCGCAACCAGCTATCGGCGTCGGCCAGGCCTTGCTCGTTGAGCCAGCTCAAGGCCTGCGCATTGTCGGGCATGGGCAGGGCGAACTTGCGGCAGCGCGACAGGATGGTCGGCAGCAGGCGGTCCAGGCTGTTCGATGCCAGCAGGAACACGGTGCCGGGCGGCGGTTCCTCGAGCGTCTTGAGCAGCGCATTCGATGCCGGCGTGTTGAGCGCCTCGGCCGGGTACAGCACCACCACCCGCAATCCCTGGCGGTGGGTGGAGATATTCATGAAGTCGGCCAGGGCGCGGATCTGCTCGATCTTGATCTCTTTGGAAGGGGTCTTGGTCGCTTTGGCTTTCTTGCCGGTATCGCCGTCGCCGCCCTCCTCGCCGTCGGCGGACGCTTCGTCCTCCAGCGCTTCGGGCCGCACGCGCCGGTAGTCGGGGTGGTTTTGCTGCGAGAACCAGCCGCAGGAAACGCATTGCCCGCAGGCATGGCCGTCCGCCTTCGCGTTCTCGCACAGCAAGGATTGGGCGAAGCATTCGATGAAGTCGGCCTTGCCCGTCCCCGCCGTCCCGTGAAACAAGATGGCGTGCGGCATACGCTGGCGCAGCTGCTGAAGCTGTTGCCAGGAGGAACCATGCCACGGATAGATCGAATTACTCATCAATTAAATTATGCTCTAAAACAAAGGCTTATGCGTGTTTTTTAATGTCGGCCAGCTAAAGTGATCTCGAGGCCCATGGCGCGCAGGTGGTGCCCGTCGGCCTGCACTTAAAGTAAGTTCTCAAGTATTTCGGTGAGCCTGGCCCGCGTCTGCGCAATGCTTTTGGTCGAATCGATGACGGTTATGCGCTGCGGAAACTGCGCGGCGCGGCGCAGGTATTCGTGGCGGCAGGCCGCAAAGAAGTCTGCCTTTTCCTGTTCGAACTTGTCGAGCTCGCGGGTGGCGTCGAGCCGGGCGCGCGCCACGTCGAGCGGCACGTCGAACAGCAAGGTCAGGTCCGGCTGCAGGTGCGGATGGACCCAGCGCTCGAGCGCTTCCATCTTCTCGCGTTCGAGCCCGCGCCCGCCGCCCTGGTAGGCGAAACTTGCATCGGTAAACCGGTCGGAAATGACCCAGTCGCCGCGCGCGAGCGCCGGCTCGATGACCTGGGCGATATGTTCGCGCCGGCTGGCGAACATGAGCAGGGTTTCGGTTTCCAGGTGCATTTTTTCGTGCAGCAGCAGTGCGCGCAGCTTCTCGCCGATGTCGGTGCCGCCCGGTTCGCGCGACGACACCACGGTCTTGCCGTGCGACGCCAGGAACTCGGCCACGAAGCCGATATGGGTCGACTTGCCGGCCCCGTCGATGCCTTCAAAACTGATGAACTTGCCTGGTGCCGGCGTGCTGTCCTGGTTCATGAAAACGCGAAACCTATCGTTGATATTTGTTCACTGCCCGATTATGGTCGGTCAGGTTGCCGGAAAAATGGCTGGTGCCGTCGCCGCGCGAGACGAAATACAGCGCGTCGGTCTGGTCCGGCCCCAAGGCGGCCGCCAGCGATTCGACGCCAGGCAAGGCGATCGGCGTGGGCGGCAGGCCGCTACGCGTATAGGTATTGTACGGAGTATCGGTTTCCAGATTGCGTTTGCGGATCTTGCCGTCATAGCGCGCGCCCATGCCGTAAATCACGGTCGGGTCGGTCTGCAGCAGCATGCCGATTCTCAGGCGGTTGATGAACACGCCCGCGATCGTGCCCCGTTCCGATTTCTGGCCGGTCTCCTTTTCCACGATCGAGGCCATGATGAGCGCCTGGTACGGGGTTTTGTAAGGCAAGCTCGGATCGCGCTTTTCCCATGCGGCCGTCAGGTGGTTCATCAGCATGGCGTGCGCCTGCTTGTATATCTGCAGGTCGCTGGCGCCCTTGGCGAACAGGTAGGTATCGGGGAAGAACAGGCCTTCCGGCTCCTTGAATTCGGACGTGACCTTGGCCATCAGCTCGCGGTCGGACAGCTGCGCGGTGTCGTGCTTGAGCCCGCGGCTGCCGGCCACGGCCTGGCGCATCTGCCGAAAGGTCCAGCCCTCGATGATGGTCAGCGCTTCCTGGGCGAACTCGCCGCGCACCATCTGGTCGATCAGGCGGCGCGGGGTGGTGCCCGGTTTCAGCTCATAGGTTCCGGCCTTGATCTTGCCGCTCTTTTGGGTCGCACGCGCCAGCAGCGACAACAGGAAGGGGTTGACCGGCACCCCGGCCGCGGCGATTTGCTGCGATGCGGCAGCGACCCCGCTGCCGGGCGTGACGGTAAATTCGATCGGCGTCCCTGCGCTCGTGATCGGCTGTTTGGCCCAGTAAGTGAAGCCGGTGGCCCCCACTACAGCAAGGATGGCGGAAGCTACAATAAATTTTCGGATAAAAGACATATCTGGATCATGTGGTTTTATGCGGTCTCCGGCGCAAAATTCGCGGCAACCCTATAATAAGCTCGTAATGATAAAGCTTAACGCGGGAAACATTTGGGAAATTATGAACAATTGGAACGAATATCTCTCCTCTCAGGGCGCACGTTACAGCGCAATGGACCCCGCAGTCGTGCCAGCCCCGGTGCGCGATTTCGGCCGCACCCTGACCAGCGCCGAGCTCGGTGACGGCTTCGTTGCCGCCGTCACCGACCAGGGCCTGATCTCGGTGAGCGGCGAGGACGCAGCAAGTTTCCTGCATAACCAGCTCACCAACGACGTGCAACACCTGGGCAGCGGCGAAGCGCGCCTGGCCGGATATTGCACGCCCAAGGGGCGCTTGCTGGCAACCTTCCTGATCTGGCGCAACGCCCAGTCGATCTTCCTGCAACTGCCGCGCGAGCTGCAGGCGCCGCTGCAAAAGCGCCTGTCGATGTTCGTGCTGCGCTCCAAGGCGAAACTCGCAGATGCCAGCGGGGACGCGCCACATCAAGTGGTTCTTGGTGTCGGCGGCGCGCGCGCCGAGGCGGCCCTGCGGCAGCACCTGGACGCCCTGCCCGCGGCGCCCTACGCCAAGCTCGATCATGCGCTCGGCACCGTGATCCGCCTGGCCGACGCGTTTGGCGCGCCGCGCTACCAGTGGCTGATGTCGGCCGACACCGCCCGCACGCTCTGGCCGGCCCTGGCCGCCACCCTCGCGGCCGGCGGCAACGAGGCCTGGCAACTGGCCGGCATCCACGCCGGGGTGCCGCAGATCACGCTCAAGACGCAAGAGCAGTTCGTGCCGCAGATGGTCAACCTTGAGCTGCTGGGCGGCGTGAACTTCAAGAAAGGCTGCTATCCGGGGCAGGAAATCGTCGCGCGCAGCCAGTATCTCGGCAAGCTCAAGCGCCGCACGGTGCTCGCCAGCATCGACGCGGCAGCGCAGGCCGGCGACGAGGTGTTTGCCGCATCCGACCCGGGCCAGCCGAGCGGCATGATTGTCAATGCGGCCGCGAACGGAAACGGCGGGGTCGACGCGCTGGTCGAGATCAAGCTCGCCACGCTCGACGATGGCGAGCTGCATCTGGGATCGGCCGCCGGCGCCTCCCTCAGGATCGCGCCGATGCCGTATGCGCTCGACGCCCTTGAAGTGTAAGCGGCCATGATCGACCTGTACGTCTATTACCAGGTGCGCAACGAGAACGCCACCCGGCTCGAGCAGCGGGTGCGCGCCATGCAGGCAGCACTTGCCGAGCGCCACGGCGTGCTCGGGCAGCTCAAGCGGCGTCCGGAAACGGAAAACGGGCTGCAAACCTGGATGGAGATTTATCCGGCAACGGAGCGCGGCTTTGAAGACGCGCTTGCCGCTGCCGAGCAGGAGGCCAGCCTATCGGAACTGATAGAAGGCAAACGCCATACCGAAATTTTTACGGATTTAATTACATGTGTTTGATTGTATTTGCATGGCAGGTGGTTCCGGGCGCGCCCTTGATCGCCGCCGCCAACCGCGATGAATTTTACGACCGTCCCGCCAGCGCCGCGAGCGCCTGGCCGGAGCATCCGCAGGTGTTTGCGGGACGCGACCTGAAGGCAGGCGGCAGCTGGATGGGGATTACCCAGGAAGGCCAGAACGGACCGCGCTTTGCCGCCGTCACCAACATTCGCGCACCGCAGGAACGCCGCACCGATGCGCCCTCGCGCGGGGCCCTGGTGGCCGACTACCTGGCCGGCGAGCTTACCGCGGCCGAGTACGTGGAACGGATCGCGCCGACCAGCGACGCGTATAACGGCTTCAACCTGGAGCTGGGCGACCGGAACAGCCTGATCTGGTACTCGAACCGGGGCGCCGGCGACGCGCGCAACGGCCAGCGGCTGGAACCGGGGATTTACGGCATCTCGAATGGCTTGCTGGACGCGCCGTGGCCGAAAGTGCTGCGCACGAAGGCGCAGTTTGCCAGCCTGCTGTGCCAGGGCGCGCCCGAGGACGCCTTTTTCGAAATGCTGGCCGACACCACGCGCGCGCCGGACGTACGGCTGCCCGACACAGGCATCGAGCTCGAGCTCGAGCGCAAGCTGTCGGCGGTGTGCATTGAGACCGAGGGATATGGGACCCGTACCTCGACCGTCGTGACGCTGTACGCGAACGCGCCGGCGGAACTGCACGAGCGCGTTATTCAGTAGGATTGCGCGAGGGCCGCAATGCTTGAATGGAGCCCGCTTTCGCGGGGCCCCATCACCAGCGACTAGCCTGAGTCTTCTTCAAATCAGCTTGACCAGCTGCTTTCCGAAGTTCTTGCCATGGAGCAGACCAATAAACGCTTCCGGCGCGGCGGCCAGATTCGGCGCAATGGTTTCACGGTATTTCAGCTCGCCACTGGCAACCAACGGTTCCAGTTCGCGCAGCGCTTGCGGCCAGGCTTCCATGTGTTCGGTCACGATGAAGCCACGCAAGCTCACCCGATTGATCAGCAGCGAGCCCAGGTTGTAGATCGGCGCCGGGGTGGCGGTATATCCGGCAATCAGACCGCACAGCGCGATCCGACCGAACGCGTTCATGCGCGCCAGCGCCGTGTCGAACACCTCGCCCCCCACGTTTTCGAAAATGGCGTCGATGCCGTCCGGCGTCGCCGCCGCCAGGTCCGCCTTCAAGTTGCCCGCCTTGTAATCGACGCAGGCGTCAAAACCGAGCTCCCCGACCACGTAGTCGCACTTTTCCCTGCCGCCGGCGATGCCGACCGCGCGGCAGCCGCTGCGTCTGGCCAGTTGCCCGACCACGCTGCCGACCGCCCCGCTGGCCGCCGAGACGACCAGTGTCTGGCCCGGCCTGAGCTTGATGATCTCGTTGAGCCCGTACCAGGCGGTGATGCCCGGCATGCCGGCCACGCCCAGGAAGGCCGACAAGGCGATGCGCCCGGCGTCGACCTTGCGCAACTGCGCGCCGTCGGCCACGCCCATCTCCGCCCAGCCGAGCATGCCGACCACCTTGTCGCCCACCGCAAAGCCGGGGTGCCTGCTGGCGACGACCTCCCCGGCCGTGCCTCCGATCATGATCTGGCCCAGCACCTGCGAGGGCGCATAGCTTTTCGCCGCACTCATGCGTCCGCGCATGTACGGATCGAGCGACAGGAAATGGTTGCGCACGAGTACTTCGCCGTCATTCAGCTCGGGAATGGCAACCGTTTCGAGCCGAAAGTTTTCCGGATGCACGTCGCCGCGCGGGCGCGCAGCCAGCACGATGCGATTGAAGGTATTCATCAGCGGCACCCGGTCAGACTGCGTAGTCCATGCACTGGCGCTCTGCGCGCACTGCGCCGATGAACGGCTTCACGGCCTGGTGCAGCGGATGCTCGGCGTAGGCGTCCAGCGCTTCCTTGCTGGCGAACTCGGAGTACAGCACCACATCGTAGGTCGCTTCCAGCCCCGGTTGGGCCAGCGCGACCTCGAATTTGAGCGTGCCCGGCACCAGGCTGGCGCAGGCGTCGAGCTTTTCTTTCATTTTCACGGCGTTGGCGGCGCGCTCGGCGCCCTCGGCGAAGTCCTTCAGTTTCCACATTACGATGTGCTTGATCATATGTTTATCGTCTCACAGGTGCCACATTCACGCCTATTGCATATCAGGCATGAAGCGGCGGTTAACACTGGCGCCAGGCTTGGTGCCAGAGTGACATTATCGCCGTTCCCCGGTTTTTAGGTGCCGCGGCAGCCTGAACGCGCCCTTCCGGCCCAGTTCGGCGCCCCGATTTTTGTAAGAATTGCGTAAGTTTGAAGCAAGCATGCAGTAAGGTTAAGAGAACACACTGCGTTCAGCTGACGAATACCGGCTAAACCAAATACCGTACCAAAACCAAGAGACGGAGACAAACCACATGGCAAATACAACCGGCATCACAGCCGACGGGCGCAAGGCAGCAGCGTCCCAAGGCATCACCAAGGAGGAGCGCAAGGTCATCTTTGCATCCTCCCTCGGTACCGTTTTCGAATGGTACGACTTCTACCTGTACGGCTCGCTCGCCCCGATCATTGCGAAACAGTTCTTCGTCGGCGACCCAACCACGTCCTTCATCTTCGCGCTGCTCGCATTCGCAGCCGGCTTCATCGTGCGTCCATTCGGCGCGCTGGTGTTCGGCCGCCTGGGCGACATGATCGGCCGCAAGTACACCTTCCTGGTCACCATCCTGATCATGGGCGCCTCGACCTTCCTGGTCGGTCTGTTGCCGAGCTACGCCTCGATCGGCATCGCCGCGCCGATCATCCTGGTCACGCTGCGTTTGCTGCAAGGCCTGGCGCTGGGCGGCGAATACGGCGGTGCGGCAACCTACGTAGCCGAGCATGCACCGGAAGGCAAGCGCGGCGCGTTCACGGCCTGGATCCAGACCACGGCAACGCTGGGCTTCTTCCTGTCGCTGATGGTCATTCTCGGCACCCGTACCGCGATGGGCGAAACCGACTTCGCGGCTTGGGGCTGGCGTATCCCGTTCCTGGTGTCCGTGCTGCTGCTCGGCATCTCCGTGTGGATCCGCCTGTCGATGAACGAATCGCCGGCATTTGCCAAGATGAAGGCCGAAGGCAAGACCTCGAAAGCGCCGCTGACCGAGTCCTTCCTCAAGGCCAAGAACGCCAAGATCGTGTTCCTGGCGCTGGTCGGCCTGACCATGGGCCAGGCGGTGGTGTGGTACACGGGCCAGTTCTACGCCCTGTTCTTCATGACCCAGACGCTCAAGGTCGACCTGTCGACCGCCAACATCATGGTGGCCGCATCGCTGATCCTGGCAACGCCGTTCTTCATCTTCTTCGGCACGCTGTCTGACAAGATTGGCCGCAAGTACATCATCCTGGGCGGCTGCCTGATCGCTGCGCTGACCTACTTCCCGATCTTCGGGGCCCTGACCCACTACGCCAACCCGGCGCTCGAAACGGCGTTGAAGAATTCGCCCGTGGTCGTCGTGGCCGACCCTGAGACCTGCCACTTCCAGTTCAACCTGACCGGCACCAAGAAATTCCCATCGTCGTGCGACATCGCCACCGGCTTCCTGACTGCATCCTCGGTGAACTACACCCGGGAAGCCGCTCCGGCAGGTTCGATCGCCAAGGTCCGCATCGGCGACAAGGAATTCACCTCGTTTAACGCGACGATGACGGCCGACGGCCTGAACTTCGATGCCGACAGCAAGGCGAAAGAAACTGCGCTCAAGGCTGAACTCGGCGGCGCGATCAAGGCTGCAGGCTATCCTCCAAAGGCCGATCCCGCACAGATCAACAAGCCGATGGTCATCCTGCTGCTGTTCATCCTGGTGATCTACGTCACGATGGTGTACGGCCCGATCGCCGCGATGCTGGTCGAGATGTTCCCGACCCGTATTCGCTACACCTCGATGTCGCTGCCTTACCATATCGGTAACGGCTGGTTCGGCGGCCTGCTGCCAACCACGGCATTCGCGCTGGTCGCTTTCAAGGGCGACATCTACTACGGGCTGTGGTATCCGATCGTCATTTCGCTGATCACCGTTGTAGTCGGTACGCTGTTCGTGAAAGAAACCAAGGACAACGATATCTACGCAGCAGACTGACGTACCGGGCGGCGCTTGCCGCCCCAAGCAAAAATGCCGCTAGCGATAGCGGCATTTTTCGTTTGGAAACCAGCCGCTAAATCGGGGTCTGACCCCGATTTCTCGAAATCGGTAAATCGGGGACAGACCCCGATTCTTTGCTGCCGTTGCTTTCAAGGGCGACATCTGCTACGGGCTGTGGTATCCGATCGTCATTTCGCTGATCACCGTTGT
>JBAQKU010000380.1:0-2457 GCA_049301315.1 Telluria sp. | reverse complement strand
GCAATACCGCGACCAGCGAAAACGGCAAGCCGTGGGGCCCGCATGGCTCCGACAACAACTTCCTGCTCAAGGGCGACTACAGCACCAGCACCGGCGCCGGCCAGGAAGCGACCGGCCTGTGCTTCAAGTGCCACAACTACGGCCGCTACGCCACCAAGGACGGCGGCGGCGCGACCGGCTTTAGCACCGACAAGGGCGACGGCCACTCGATCCACGCCGACCGCATCGACAACGGCATCAAGTGCAATTTCTGCCACGTGGCGGTGCCGCACGGCTGGAAGAACCGGGGCCTGCTGGTGAACCTGCTCGACGTCGGCGCCGAGGCCGGGTTAGCCGTCCCCACCGCAGTGAGCTACACGAACAACGTGGGCTACAGCAATGGCCCGTATTACCGCAACGCCTACCTGCGGGTGACGTCGTTTCCGAGCGGACAATGGACGGACAGCAACTGCAATGGCGGCAGGGACGGCATGAAAACCGCCTGCGAGAAGGCCAATTGAAGGGCGCCGGCGTGGCCCCTGCCAGGCGGATGCTGCTGGCGCTCGCCTCGCTCAGGCTGACCCCGTTCGCCCTGCTGCTGCTGGGCGCGGCCAGCGTGGCCCTGTACCGCTTCGACCAGTCGGCCAGCGCGTGGCTGGCCGGGCCCTTGCTGCTGCTCGCGCTCAACCTGACTGCCGCGGTCGCGACCAATGCCGCGTTCAGGCGTCAGCTGCCGCTGCTGGTGTTCCACCTGGCCCTGATCGGCGTGGTGCTGCTGGGGGCGGCCGGACGCCTGAGCTATCTGCAGGGACGCGCCGAGCTGTCCGAAGGGGCCGCGTTCAGCGCGCTCGACCAGGTCGAGGCGGGGCCGCTGCACCGCGGGCGGCTCGACCTGCTCGCCTTCGTCAACGAGGGCTTCGAGATCGATTACGCCCCCGGGCCTGTGCTCGATCGCAACGTCAACCGGGTGCGCTGGCGCGACCGGCAGGGGCGCGAGCGGCGCGCCGCGATCGAAGACAACGCGCCGCTGCTGCTGGCCGGCTACCGCATCTACCCGACCTCGAACAAGGGCTTCGCGCCGCTGCTGGCCTGGCGTACGGCGCGCGCCGAGCCGCTGCTGGCCACGCTGCACCTGCCCAGCTATCCGGCCAATGCCGACAGCCAGGCGCGCACCTGGCGCCCGAGCGGCGCCAGCGCCGACATCTGGATCATGCTCAAGATCGACGAAGTGCTGATCGCACCGGAGCGCCCGTCGCGCTTTCGCCTGCCGGAGCGGCCCACGCTGGTGGTGCGCCACCAGGGCGGGCGCTGGGAACTGCAGCCCGGCGAGCAGCTGGCGCTGCCCGACGGGGTGCTCGAATACCGCGCCCTGCGCACCTGGATGGGGTATAAGGTGAGCTACGACTGGACCATTCCCTGGCTGCTGGCCGCCTGCAGCGTGGCGATCGTGAGCATGGGCTGGCATTTCTGGCGCAAGTTCGGCGCGGTGCCGTGGAACAAGGAGGAGTAGGGATGGAAGTTGAACTGAGATTGCTGTGGGCAGGCATCGTCTGCTATGTGCTGGGCGGTGCGCTGGCGGTCATCGCGCTGGTGCTCAAGAAGCGCCCCGAGCGCAGCGTGCTGGCCCTGATCGTGGCCGGCTGGCTGTTCCACACCGCGTCGCTGCTGCTGCGCTGGGAGCGGCTGGGGCAGGGCCCCTTCGTGACCATGTTCGAAATCCTGTCGAGCAATATCTGGAGCCTGGTGCTGCTGTATGCGATCGCCTACTGGCGCATGCCGGCGATCCGCCCGGCCGCGGCCGTGGTGATGCCGGTGCTGTTCGTGATGATGGGCTGGCTGGTGCTCCAGAGCCCGGGCGAGGTGCACTTTCCGCGCTCGTTTCGCACCCCCTGGCTGTACATCCATGTCGGCCTGGGCAAGATCTTCCTGGGCGCGATGCTGCTCGCGATCGGGCTGGCCGGGGTGATCCAGCTGCGCCGCAGCAAGCGCGCCCTGGGCTGGTTCGAACGCCTGCCTGCCGACGCGCGCCTGGACGAGCTGGCCTACCGCTGCATGGCGCTGGCGCTCATCTTCAACGGCCTGATGCTGGTGGCCGGCGCGATCTGGGCCCAGGACGCATGGGGCCGCTACTGGGCCTGGGACCGGCTCGAAACCTGGGCCTTCATCACCTGGCTGCTGCTGGCGCTGGCCTTGCACCTGCGCATCACCTACAAGCCGCCACCCCGGCTGTCCTCGCTGATGGCGTTCGTGGTGTTCGGCCTGGCCTTCCTGACCTTCTTCGGGATCCCGTTCGTGTCGGACCGTCCGCATCAGGGCACGTTCTGAGCGGCGCGTCGCCAATGATGGAGATATTGCATGATGGCACGGCCTTTGCTCGTGACCATGCCATGGACATCACCTTGCAATCGTTTCCCGCCGCGCGCCGCCTCGCCGGCGCCTGGCTGCTGCTGGCGCTGACCGCGCTGGCGTTCTCGACCC
>JBAQKU010000379.1:0-4961 GCA_049301315.1 Telluria sp. | reverse complement strand
GTCCAGGGCGCGCGCGCCGCGCCGCGCCACGCTGCCGTTCGGGGCCGACAAGTGGGGCCACGACGTGCTCAAGAAAACCGTCAAGGGCGCGGAAACCTCGATCGTGGTCGGGCTGGTGGCCGCGCTGCTGGCGGTCACGCTGGGCACCTTGTTCGGCGCGCTCTCGGGCTATTGCGGCGGCGCCGTCGACGATATCTTCAACTGGTTCTACAGCATTTTCACTTCCATCCCGTCGATCCTGATGATCCTCACGGTGGCGGCGGTGCTGCAGCAAAAAGGCGTGCTCACCATCGTGCTCATCCTCGGACTGACCGGCTGGACCGGTCCCTACCGCCTGATGCGCGCCGAGTACATGAAGCACAAGGGGCGCGAGTACGTGATGGCGGCCGACGCCATCGGCGCTTCGGGCCTGCGCAAGATGTTCTCGCATATTTTCCCGAACGTGAGCCACGTGGCGCTGGTGCAGATGTCGATCCTGGTGGTCGGCTTCATCAAGGCCGAGGTGATCCTGTCCTTCCTCGGCTTCGGGGTGCCGGTCGGGGTGGTGTCGTGGGGCAGCATGCTCAACGAGGCGCAAAATGAACTCATCCTCGGCAAATGGTGGCAGCTGGCCGCCGCCGCGGGCGCGATGGCGCTGCTGGTGACGGCGTTCTCGCTGTTTACCGATGCGCTGCGCGACGCGCTCGATCCGAAACTGAAATAGCAGGAAAGCCGATGCCTCAAGAATCCGACATGCTGCTCCAGGTGCGCCAACTGCGCGTGCGCTTCCGCCTCGACAAGCACAGCACCTTCGAAGCGCTCAAGGGCATCTCGTTCGACGTGCCGCGCAACGCGACGGTGGCGCTGGTGGGCGAATCGGGCAGCGGCAAGTCGGTCAGCTCGCTCGCCGTCATGGGCCTGCTGCCGCCCGAAAATACGCTGATCGACCCGGCCAGCAGCATCGTGTTCGGCGGACGCGATCTGCTCCGGCTCACGCCCGGCGCGCGGCGCGCCCTGTGCGGCAAGGACATCTCGATGATTTTCCAGGAGCCGATGTCGTCCCTCAACCCGGTGTTTACGGTCGGCTTCCAGATCGGCGAAGTGCTGCGCCAGCACATGGGCATGAACGCGCGCCAGGCGCGCGGGCGCACGCTCGAACTGCTGCACGAGGTCGGCATCCCCGACCCGGCCCGCAGAATCGACGCCTATCCGAGCCAGATGTCGGGCGGCCAGCAGCAGCGCGTGATGATCGCGATGGCGATTGCCTGCGAACCGAAGCTGCTGATCGCCGACGAGCCGACCACCGCGCTCGACGTGACGATCCAGAAGCAGATCATGGAGCTGATCGCCAGGCTGCAGAAGAAGCACCGGATGTCGGTGCTGTTCATCACCCACGACCTGGCGCTGGTGGGCCAGATCGCCGACCGCGTGATCGTCATGCGGCACGGCGTGGTGCGCGAAGAGGGCCGCGCGCGCCAGGTGTTCGAGGCGCCGACCGATTCCTATACCAGGGCGCTGCTGCATTGCCGTCCGCGGCTCGACGCGCGCCCGCTGCGCCTGCCCGTGATCGACGACTATATCGGCGGCGCCGCCGGGGCCGGCATCGTGCTCCGCGAGCGCACCCGCGGCTATCTGCCGGGCGACCGGGATGTGCTGGTGGTCGACAAGCTGAGCAAGAGCTTCTTCCTGCGCGAGGGGCTGTTCGGCAAGCGCGAATTCAAGGCCGTCAAGGATGTGTCGTTCAGGCTGGTGCGCGGCAAGACGCTCGGCGT
Organism: Telluria sp.; assembly: GCA_049301315.1. Classification (GTDB taxonomy): domain Bacteria; phylum Pseudomonadota; class Gammaproteobacteria; order Burkholderiales; family Burkholderiaceae_D; genus JBAQKU01. The sequence continues at coordinate 3,210 of JBAQKU010000379.1, read as the reverse complement.
GGTGGGCGAATCGGGTTCCGGCAAGAGCACGCTCGGCCTGACGCTGCTGCGTTTGCACCGGGCCAGCGGCGGGCGCGCCATGTTCGAGGGCAAGGACCTGCTCGCCATGCCCGAGCGCGAGTACCAGCCCTACAAGCGGCGCCTGCAGATCGTGTTCCAGAACCCCTACGCCTCGCTCAATCCGCGCTTCACGGTCGGCCAGATCCTGCTCGAACCGATGCGCATCCACCGCATCGGCGCCGGCGCCGGCGAGCGCAGCGCGATGGCGCGCCAGTTGCTCGACAAGGTGGGCTTGCCGGCGCAGGCCATGCAGCGCTATCCGCACGAGTTCTCGGGAGGGCAGCGCCAGCGCATCGCGATCGCGCGCTGCCTGACCATGAAGCCGGAAATCCTGGTGTGCGACGAATCGGTGTCGGCGCTCGACGTGTCGGTGCAGGCGCAGGTGCTGAACCTGCTGCAGGATCTGCAGGACGAACTGGGCATGAGCTACATCTTCATTTCGCACGACCTGTCGGTGGTCAAGTACATGGCCGACCAGGTCATGGTCATGCACCAGGGCAGCGTGGTCGAGATGGCCGATTCGGACGAGTTGTACCGCAATCCGCAGCATGCGTACACCAAGGCGCTGCTCGGCGCGATCCCGCGCGGCCTGTAACATTGTGCACGTGGTAGCTGTACTACGTAAATATGGGGCATTGCTGGCGCATTTGTGTCGCATTTTTCGCGCGAATGTACCTAAACTACAATGAATACTTGCGTCTGAACCAATAAATCCAGTAAGCTTGGCGATCCTCTTCAATTGTGCCGCCATGACCGTCCCGCCTCGTCCCGCCCTGCCGCAGCACGCCACGCCAGCCGCCTTCGCACACGGCCCGCGCCTGCTCGCCGATATCGGCGGCACCAATGCCCGCTTCGCGCTCGAGGTCGCGCCCGGGGAGTTCAGGCACATCGAGGTGCTCGCCTGCGACGCCTATCCGACCCTGGCGCACGCCTTGCATGCCTACCTCGGCATGGCCGGCCTGGCCGCCGGCGCGATCCGGCATGCGGGGCTGGCCATCGCCAATCCGGTCGATGGCGACCTGGTGCGCATGACGAACCACCACTGGGAATTCTCCATCGAGGCCATGCGGCGCGCCTGCGGCTTCGATACGCTGCTCGTGGTCAACGACTTCAGCGCGCTGGCGCGCTCGCTGCCGCATCTGGCGGCGGAGCACAAGCGCCAGGTCGGGGCCGGCTCGGCGCGCCCCTGCAGTCCCCTGGGGCTGGTCGGGGCCGGCACCGGCCTTGGCGTTTCCGGCCTGATCCCGGCGGGAGAAGGCTGGAGCGCCCTGCGCAGCGAAGGCGGGCACGTTAGCTTTTCGCCAGCCGACGAGACCGAAGTGGCGATTTTGCAGTTCGCGTGGCGTACCCTGGGCCACGTGTCGGCCGAGCGTTTCCTGTCCGGCGACGGGATCGAACTGATTCACCGCGCGCTGGCGCTGCACGCCGGTCTGCCTGCGCCGACGCTGCGCGCGGAGCAGATCGCGCGCCGCGCCTGCGCCGCCGAATGCGCCCTGTGCGACCAGGCGATCGAGACCTTTTGCGGCATGCTCGGCACCGTTGCCGGCAATCTTGCCATCACGCTCGGCGCCCAGGGCGGTATTTATATAGGAGGCGGGATCGTCCCGAAACTGGGCGAGCGCTTCGAACGCTCCTCGTTTCGCGCACGCTTCGAGCGCAAGGGACGCTTTTCCGGCTACCTGGCCCAGGTCCCGACCTTCGTCATCACGGCCGAGTATCCGGCCTTCCTCGGGGTTTCGACCATCTTGTCGGAAAAACTCGGGTAGTTTCGTAGGGGAAACGATGCCGCGTGGCGCGTCCGCCTGCGCAGTTTGTCCTTTTCGCCGTTTTATCGGGTACAATGGCCGCAATTGGCGCAAACGATGTCGAGCGTTCGTGTAGTGCTGGCCCTGGAGCTTGTTCTTCCTGCCGCAGCGAACAACCAACGTTTCGCTTTAAAATCAACGGCTTGGAGTCCGCGTATGCGGGCAGCCGTGCGGCCGGGTTCATACCTCGCCACCAGTAGCATTCCCGCCCAGCGCACATTGGCCCGGGCGACGGATTCCAGTTTCAACGTTTGTCTTTTGCAGAACGGCGTCATCCGACGGCGCTCGTTGCCATTCGTTGAGTGGTTTTTGTTTGATACTTTCTCTGCAGACTATTTGCAAGAACCGCACACGACACATCTATGAATACTGATGAGGCCAAGCGAGTCCTCGAAACAGCACTGCTCTGCGCGCGTGAACCGATCTCGATCCACGCGATGAAAAAATTGTTCGTCGACGTGGACGACAATGGCCGCCCGATGGCGCCCGGCGTGGGCGCCGACACGATCAAGATCATGCTCGAGGAACTGCGCCAGGACTGGGATGGGCGCGGCATCGAGATCGTGAGCCTGTCGAGCGGCTGGCGCTTCCAGAGCCGCCCGGAAATGAAGCAGTACCTGGAGCGGCTCACCCCCGAAAAGCCGCCGAAATATTCGCGTGCGACGCTCGAGACGCTGGCCATCATCGCTTACCGCCAGCCCGTCACGCGCGGCGATATCGAGGAAATTCGCGGTGTGACGGTGAACTCGCAGACCATCAAGATGCTCGAGGAGCGCGGCTGGATCGACGTGCTGGGCTACCGCGAAGTCATCGGCCGGCCGGCCCTGCTCGGTACGACCAGGCAATTCCTGGATGATTTGGGACTCAATTCGCTGTCCCAGCTGCCTGCATTGCAGCAAATTAGCGAGATGCAGGGCGGGCTCGAAATGGAAGCGCTCGAGGCAGCCTTGCAGGAAAACTTTGAAAGAGCAGCGGCCCCCGCCGCCGCGAACGACGATGGTGCAGGTAGCAGTGACGAGCAGGAGACTCCTCCGGCAATCGATGATGCGGCCAGCCCCGATACTTCACCCGTTGAAGTCCTGATTCACGACCCTGCGCCAGAAATGACGGTTGACGCTGCGCCAGGTCAGCACAACCAAGAAACGAATAATGAACCCAACTAAACCAACTGAGATAGTTGCCGCCAATATGGCTGGCATGGACGAGGCGGCCGCAGTCGCCAAGCCGAAGCGCCGCACCAAGGCCCAGATCGAAGCCGATGCCGCAGCCGGCGTGGCGCCAAAGCCAAAGCGCGCGCCGGCCAGGAAGGCCGTCGCCGACGCCGACGCCGCCCCCGGCGAAGTGG
>JBAQKU010000378.1:0-3507 GCA_049301315.1 Telluria sp. | reverse complement strand
CCGCAGGCTGCCGCCAGGGTCGCCCGATGAACACCCCGCTCGGCATTTCCGGCCGCATCGCGGCCTTCTTCCAGGCTGCGCGCATCACGCCGCTGCTGGCGCTGGCCGCGCTGTTGCTGGGCGCCTTCGCCGTGTTCGTCACGCCGCGCGAGGAAGAACCGCAGATCAACGTAACCATGGCCAACGTGCTCATTGCCTTCCCCGGGGCGTCGGTGCGCGACGTCGAGCAGATGGTCGTCACGCCGGCCGAGCAGGTGCTGTCGCAAATTGCCGGCGTCGAGCATGTGATGTCGGTCGCGCGCCCCGGCCTCGCCGTCATTACCGTCCAGTTCAAGGTGGGCGTGCCGCGCACCGAGGCGCTGGTAAGTCTGTACGACACGGTCAATTCGAATGCCGACTGGCTGCCCAAGGGCCTGGGCGTGCTGGCCCCGCTGATCAAGCCGAAAGGCATCGACGACGTCCCGATCGTCACCTTCACGCTGTTCAGCAAGGACGCCGCGACCGGCGCCTACGACCTCGAGCGGGTGGCGCACAGCATCGAGGCCGACCTCAAGCGCGTGCCGGGCACGCGTGAAGTGAGCACCATCGGCGGGCCCGGGCGCGCCATCTCGGTCGAGCTCGATCCGGCGCGCATGGCCGGCTCAAGCGTGACGGTCCCCGACCTGCGCCTGGCGCTGCAGTCGGCCAACTTCGCTCTGCCGATGGGCGAACTGCTGGCCGGCAATCGCGCCGTCGCGCTCGAATCCGGGCCATTCCTGAAGGATGCGCGCGAGGTCGGCGAGCTGGTGGTCGCGGTACGCGACGGCAAGCCGGTGTTCCTGCAGGATGTGGCCAGGGTGCGCGACGGCGCGCTGCCGGCGGCGCGCTATGTCTGGCACGGGGTGGCCGGCAAGGACGGCGGCCAATACCCGGCCGTCACCATCGCCATCACCAAAAAGCCGGGCGAAAACGCGATCGACGTCGCCGATGCGCTGCTGCGCCGGGTCGAAGGCCTGAAGAACACCGTGATCCCGGCCACGGTACAGGTGGCCGAAACCCGCAATTACGGCGCCAGCGCCAACGACAAGGCCCAGAAGCTGATCCAGAAACTGCTGTTCGCCACGGCCTCGGTGGTGGCGCTGGTGTTTCTCGCGCTGGGCCGGCGCGAGGCGGCCATTGTCGGCAGCGCCGTGATCCTGACGCTCACCGTGACCCTGTTCGCTTCCTGGGCCTGGGGCTTCACGCTCAACCGGGTGTCGCTGTTCGCGCTCATTTTCTCGATCGGCATCCTGGTCGACGACGCCATCGTGGTGGTCGAGAATATCCACCGCCACCAGCAGCTCGCGCCCGGCAAGAGCCTGGCCGAGATCATCCCGCATGCGGTCGATGAAGTCGGCGGGCCGACCATCCTGGCGACCCTGACCGTGATTGCCGCGCTGCTGCCGATGGCCTTCGTGTCGGGCCTGATGGGCCCCTACATGAGCCCGATCCCGATCAATGCCAGCATGGGCATGCTGCTGTCGCTGGCGATCGCGTTTTCGGTCACCCCGTGGCTGGCGCGCATCTGGATGAAGCCGCTGCGCGAGGGCGCCGCGCCCGCGCCGCACGGCCTGGCGGTCAAACTGGCGCCGCTGTTCGAGCGCATCTTCCGCCCCCTGCTCGACGAGCGCCGCGGCAGCCGCAACCGGCGCCTGCTCGGGCTTGGCGTGGCGCTGCTGATCGGCATCTCGCTGCTGCTGCCGGCCACCGGCCTGGTGCTGCTCAAGATGCTGCCCTTCGATAACAAGTCGGAATTCCAGGTGATCGTCGACATGCCGGCCGGCACCCCGGCCGAACAGACCGCGGCCGCGCTGCACGAGCTCGGCAACTACCTGGGCGGCGTGCCCGAGGTCACCACCTACCAGGCCTACGTGGGCACGGCCGCGCCGATCAATTTCAACGGCCTGGTGCGCCAGTACTACCTGCGCGCCGGCGGCGACGTGGGCGATATCCAGGTCAACCTGGTCGACAAGCACCAGCGCGCCGAGCAGAGCCACGCGATCGCCACCCGCCTGCGCCCTGCCCTGCAGCGGATCGGCAAGCGCTTCGGCGCCAACGTGAAAGTGGTGGAAGTGCCGCCCGGCCCGCCGGTGCTCGCGCCCATCGTGGCCGAGATCTACGGCCCCGAAGCGCACGGCCGGCAGCAGGTGGCCAAGGCCGTGCGCGCCGCCTACGACAAGACCGCCGGCGTGGTCGACGTGGACGACAGCAGCATCGCGGCCGCGCCCAAGACCGTTTTGCTGGTCGATCGCCGCAAGGCCGCGCTGCTGGGCATCGGGCAGCAGGTCATCGTCAGCACCCTGCGCGCCGGGCTGGCCGGCGAGGCGGCCGCCTACCTGCACGACGACAGCAAGTACCCGGCCGCCGCCATGCTGCAACTGCCGTCCGAATTGCACGGCGACCTCGATGCGCTGCTGCAGCTCGCGGTGCGCTCGAGCTCCGGCAAGCTGGTGCCGATCCGCGAACTGGTCAGCATCAGCGACAGCGTGCGCGAGCAGCCCGTCTATCACAAGGACCTGTTGCCGGTGAACCTGGTGCTGGCCGACATGGCGGGCAAGATCGACAGCCCCCTGTACGGCATGTTCAAGATGCGCAAGGACATCGCCGCCATCGTCACGCCCGGCGGCGGCAAGCTGGCCGAATACTTCATCAGCCAGCCAGCGGACCCCTACCGCGATTACGCCATCAAGTGGGACGGCGAGTGGCAGATCACCTATGAAACCTTCCGCGACATGGGGGCCGCCTACGCGGTCGGGCTGATCCTGATCTACCTGCTGGTGGTGGCGCAGTTCGGCTCCTACCTGACGCCTTTGATCATCATGGCGCCGATTCCGCTGACCATCATCGGCGTGATGCCAGGCCACGCCCTGCTCGGCTCGCAGTACACCGCCACCAGCATGATCGGCATGATCGCGCTGGCCGGCATCATCGTGCGCAATTCCATCCTGCTGGTCGACTTCATCAACCTGCAGGTGCGCGCCGGGATGGCGTTCAAGGAAGCGGTGGTCAATTCGGCCATCACGCGGGCCCAGCCGATCATGCTGACCGGCCTGGCCGCGATGATGGGCGCCTTCTTCATCCTCGACGACCCGATCTTCAACGGCCTGGCGATCTCGCTCATTTTCGGGATCCTGGTCTCGACCATGCTGACGCTGGTGGTGATCCCGCTGTTGTACTTCATCGCTTACCGCAATCGTCTCGATTTCATCACCAACAAGGAGTAGCAATGAGTTCCTGGCAAATCGTTCGCATCGCCGCCGGCGCGTTTATCCTGCTGTCGCTGGCCCTGGGCATTCCCGGCAGTCCCCTGTTCGTGAGCCAGTGGTGGCTGGCGTTCACGGCCTTCGTCGGCATCAACCTGCTGCAAAGCGGGCTGACCAAGTGGTGCATGATGGAGTCCATCCTGCGCAAGCTTGGCGTACGTCCCGGCTGCTGAGGTGGACGCCATGCACCGGGCCGCCGGCGCTGTCTGCGCCTTCCTGCTGATGC
>JBAQKU010000377.1:0-1641 GCA_049301315.1 Telluria sp. | reverse complement strand
AACGGAGAGCGTTGCATATGAATTTGCCTGGACAGGTACGCCTGGTCGAAGTCGGCCCACGCGACGGCCTGCAGAACGAGAAACAACCGATCAGCGTCGCCGACAAGGTGCGCTTGGTCGACGACCTGAGCGCCGCCGGCCTCGGCTATATCGAGGTGGGCAGCTTCGTGTCACCCAAGTGGGTGCCGCAGATGGCCGGCTCCGCCGAGGTGTTCGCGCAGATCCAGCAACGTGCGGGCGTGACCTACGCGGCACTGGCGCCGAACCTCAAGGGTTTTGAAGATGCCCTGGCCGCTGGCGTGAAAGAAGTGGCGGTGTTCGCCGCCGCCTCCGAGGCCTTCTCACAGAAGAATATCAACTGCTCGATCAGCGACAGCCTGCAACGCTTTGTGCCGGTTATGCAGGCTGCCCAGCAGCACGGCATCCGCGTGCGCGGCTATGTGTCCTGCGTGCTCGGCTGCCCCTATGAAGGCGAGGTCGCACCCGAGCAAGTGGCGGCAGTGGCCAAGGAGCTGTTCGCCATGGGCTGCTACGAGGTTTCGCTGGGCGACACCATCGGCACCGGCACCGCCGGCCATACGCGCACGCTGTTCGAGGTGGTCGGCCGTGAGATTCCGCGCGACAAGCTCGCCGGACATTTCCACGACACCTACGGCCAGGCGCTGGCGAATATCTATGCCAGTCTGTTGGAAGGCATCAGCGTGTTTGACAGCTCGGTCGCAGGCTTGGGCGGCTGCCCCTACGCCAAAGGCGCCAGCGGCAATGTGGCCAGTGAAGACGTGCTCTACCTGCTGAATGGCTTAGGCATTCACACCGGCATCGATCTGGAGCAACTGATCCCTGCCGGCCAGCGTATCTGCAACGTACTGGGCCGGGACAATGGCTCGCGCGTGGCCCGTGCCAAGCTCGGCAATTAACCAGGTTCTATGGCCAACGAACAGTAGGATGGGTTGAGCGCAGCGATACCCATCAACCCGGACACGATGGGTATCGACGCTCTGCGTCTCAACCCATCCTACAGTGCTTGATCGCGACCAAGGCCGCGCCTACACAAAACAAGGAACCCGCAATGCCGCAACCGCTCTGGACGCCATCCGCCGACCGGATCGCCGCCACCCGCATGACGGCGTTTCGTCTGTTTATCAACCAGCGCCACGGCCTGGCGCTGGCCGACTACCCGGCGCTGCACGCCTGGAGCGTGGCGCAGCGTGAGGCGTTCTGGCAGGCAATAGTCGATTTCTTCGATATTCGTTTCAGCACTCCGGCCACTGACGTGCTGCAGGAAGGTCCGGCCATGCCCAGCGCGCACTGGTTTCCTGGCGCCACGCTGAACTTTGCCGAGCAACTGCTGCGCCGCCGCGATAACCACCCGGCGTTGGTTGCCATTGGCGAAGACGGTTCGCGGGAGCAATTGAGCTACACCGAACTCGCCGCCCATGTTGCTGGCCTGCAACAACAACTCAAAGCCCTCGGTGTCGGCATCGGTGACCGGGTCGCGGCCTTTATGCCCAACACCTGGCAGACCGTGGTCGGCATGCTTGCCACCGCCAGCCTGGGCGCCACCTGGTCGAGCTGCTCGCCGGACTTCGGCACCCAGGGTGTGATCGACCGCGTCGGCCAGATTGAGCCCAAGGTGCTGAT
>JBAQKU010000376.1:0-1602 GCA_049301315.1 Telluria sp. | reverse complement strand
GCTCGGCTCGTGGCGCGCCTCTGGCGCACCGCCCACGCGCATCAGCACGTCGTCGTGCTCGGACGAGAAGGCGCGCTCGACGCTCTTCCTGGCCTTGTACTCCTGCCATTTGTTGTAGACGAAAACGCCGGCCACACCTACGGTGCTGGCCGCGATCAGGCTCAGTTGGAAATCAGTCATGCTGCTTGCGCCTCGGTAGCAAAATTCGCAGCGGACTCCATGTCCACTGCCACAATGCGCGATACACCTTGTTCCTGCATCGTCACACCGATCAGTTGATGGGCCATTTCCATCGCAATCTTGTTATGCGAAATGAAAAGGAATTGGGTATGCTCGGACATCCGTTTCACCATCCTGCAAAAGCGTTCGGTGTTGGCGTCGTCGAGCGGCGCGTCGACCTCGTCGAGCAGGCAGAACGGCGCCGGATTGAGACGGAACATCGAGAACACCAGCGCGGTCGCGGTGAGCGCCTTTTCGCCGCCCGAAAGCAGGTGGATGGTGGCGTTCTTCTTGCCCGGCGGCTGCGCCATGACCTGCACCCCGGAGTCGAGGATTTCGTCGCCCGTCATCACCAGTTTGGCATTGCCGCCGCCGAACAGGATCGGGAACAGTTCAGAGAAGTGCTGGTTGACCCGGTCGAACGTGTCCTGCAGCAGCTCGCGCGTCTCCTTGTCGATCTTCTGGATCGCGTCCTGCAGCGTGTTGATCGCCTCGGTCAGGTCGGCGTTTTGCGCGTCCAGGAAGTTCTTGCGCTCGGACGCCTGGGCCAGCTCGTCGAGCGCGGCCAGGTTGACCGCCCCCAGCGCGGCGATCGCGTTGCCAAGGCGCGTGACTTCGCCCTGCAGCCAGGACGGCCTGAGCTCGGCGTGCAGCTTGTCGCTGAGCGCCGCTTCGTCCGCTTCGACCGCCTTGAGCGCTTCGGCGAACTGCTCCTGGTTCAGGCGCGCGGCCTGTTCCTTGAGCTGCATTTCGGTGATCTTGTCGCGCTGCGGCTGCAGGCTGCGTTCGGCCTGCATGCGCGTCTCTTCGGCGCTGCGCAGCTGCTGCGTGATCTGGTCCAGTTCGTGGCGCGCGTCCGACAGCGCGCGCTCCTGCGCGGTGCGGCGCTCGAGCAGGTCCTGCAGGCCGTCGCTGGCGGCGCCGCTCTCGAGGCTTTCGAGCTCCTGCCGGCCCGCTTCGACGCTCTCGGCCACCTGCGCCGCCTGCTGCGTGGCGGTGTCGATGTTGCGGCGCAGCTCCTCGATCTTGCTGCGCTGTGCCTTCTCGGCGAACACCGCCTCTTGCGCCGCGCGTTCGAGTTCGCGCAGGCGCTCGCGCGCGTCGGTCAGCGCCTGTTCACGGGCCAGGAATTCGGTCTGCCCGTCTTCATGCGCGCCCTGCAGCTCGGCCAGTTCCATGTCGAGCTGCTCGAACTTTTCTTCCGACTCCATCTTGACCTGCTGCTGTTCGGCTTCCTGCGCCGCGATCTCGGCCAGGTCGGCCGCGATCTGGGTGCTGCGCTGGTTAAAGCGCGCTTCGACTTCGGACTGCTTGACCACCTCGATCTGCAGGCCATGCACCGCCTGCGTCAGGCCGGCGACGCGCTGGCGCGCGTCCTGCAGG
>JBAQKU010000375.1:0-2410 GCA_049301315.1 Telluria sp. | reverse complement strand
GCGCAGGCTTGTTCGTTCCAGGTGCCGCCGCCGAGCAGCACGAGCGGGCGTTCGGCTGCCGCCAGCATGGTGCGCAGGGCGGCGACCTGGGCGTCCGAAGGCGAGGCCTGCACCGGCTGGTAGCGGCGCGTGTCGGCCACGCTGGCGATCGACACCAGCATGTCTTCGGGCAGCGCCAGCACCACCGGTCCGGGGCGCCCGCTGGTGGCGACCTGGAACGCGCGCGCCAGGTATTCGGGAATGCGCTCGGCGCGGTCGATCTGGGCCACCCACTTGGCCATCTGTCCATACATGCGGCGGTAGTCGATTTCCTGGAACGCTTCGCGGTCCATGAAGTCGGTTCCGACCTGGCCGATGAACAGGATCATCGGGGTCGAGTCCTGGTAGGCGGTATGCACGCCGATCGCGGCGTTGGTCGCACCCGGGCCGCGCGTGACGAAGCACACGCCGGGCCGTCCGGTCATCTTGCCGTAGGCTTCGGCCATGTACGCGGCTCCGCCTTCCTGGCGGTTGATGATGAAGCGAATATCCGAATCGTGCAGCGCGTCGAGCACATCGAGGTAGCTCTCGCCCGGCACCCCGAAGGCGATGTCCACGCCGTGGATCTTGAGCGCATCGACCAGGATCTGGCCGCCGGTACGGGAGGGGTGCGTCATGTCGTCTCTGCCTTGTTTGAGTTGCCTATTATTCTATGCGAGTCGCTCGCGGCCGGCTTTTCAAATGGCGACATCAATTTACACAAATACAGCGCGCCGGCGGAGCCGGGCCGGCCATGCGGTACAATGCGCAGGTGAAGCAGGCCAGACAGCCGCTGGCCGGCGCGTAATGCGTCGGCGGGAGGAAGGTCCGGACTCCATAGAGCAGGGTGACGGTTAACGGCCGTCCGCTGAAAGCCGCAAGGTATAAGGCGAGGAATAGGGCCACAGAGACGAGCGTATTAAGTTACGGTGAAACGCGGTAACCTCCACCTGGAGCAATTCCAAATAGGCACGCGTTGAGGTGGCTCGCGGAGCGTGCGGGTAGGAAGCTTGAGCGCCGGAGTAATTCGGCGCCTAGAGGAATGGCTGTCATAGCAGACGTCCGCAAGGGCGAATGCCGTAACAAAATCCGGCCTATCGGCCTGCTTCACTTTATTATTCCGGCTGCATGCGACGCGCATGCGGCCACCGCGGGCAGGCAAAGCGCGCGCTTCGGGACATGCCGATGAAAAAGTACATCCTCGCCCTCGACCAGGGTACGACGAGTTCGCGCGCCATCCTGTTCGACCGCGACGGTGCCTTGTGCGGCACCGCCCAGCAGGAATTTCCCCAGCATTTCCCCACTCCCGGATGGGTCGAGCACGACGCGCTCGACATCTGGAACAGCCAGCTCGCGGTGGCGCGCCAGGTGCTGCGCGAGCATTGCGTGAGCGCGGCCCAGGTGGCCGCCATCGGCATCGCCAACCAGCGCGAAACCACGGTCCTGTGGGACCGCAAGAGCGGCCTGCCGGTGGCGCCGGCCATCGTCTGGCAGGACCGGCGCACCGCCGAAGCGTGCGACCGCCTGCGCGCGGCCGGCAAGGCCAAGCTCATTCACGACAACACCGGCCTCGAACTGGACGCCTATTTTTCCGCGACCAAGCTCCAGTGGCTGCTCGAACACGTGCCCGGCGCGCGTGAGCGGGCCGAGCGCGGCAGCCTCGCGTTCGGCACCATCGACAGCTGGCTGGCCTTCAAGCTGTGCGGCAAGCACGTCACCGACGTGAGCAACGCTTCGCGCACCATGCTGTTCAACATTCACCTGATGCGCTGGGACCAGCAACTGCTGGACCTGTTCGACATCCCGGCGTCGGTGCTGCCCCAGGTGGTGTCGAGCGCCGAGGAGGTGGGCGAGGCCGATCCGGCCTGGTTCGGCCAGCCGATTGCGCTGGCCGGCATCGCGGGCGACCAGCAGGCGGCCACCTTCGGCCAGGCCTGCCACCGGCAGGGCATGGTCAAGAATACCTACGGCACCGGATGCTTCATGCTGATGCATGCGGGGAGCCACCCGGCGGCGTCGAAAAACCGCCTGCTCTCGACAGTGGGCTGGCGCCTGGGCGGGCGCACCGACTATCTGCTCGAGGGCAGCGTGTTCATGGGCGGGGCCACCGTGCAGTGGCTGCGCGACGGGCTGGGCATCATCGAGCGCTCGGGGGAGGTCGAGCAGCTCGCGCGCAGCGTGCCCGACAACGGCGGCGTGTTCCTGGTGCCGGCCTTCGTCGGGCTCGGGGCGCCGCACTGGGACCCGTACGCGCGCGGCACGCTGGTCGGCATGACGCGCGGCACCAACCGCGGGCATATCGCGCGCGCCGCGCTCGAGGCGATCGCCTACCAAAGCGCCGAGCTGCTGGGAGCCATGCAAAAAGACGCGGCCTTGCCGGTCACCGAAGTGC
>JBAQKU010000374.1:0-1603 GCA_049301315.1 Telluria sp. | reverse complement strand
GGGCCGCGGGCTGCACTTCGCGGCAGGCCGGCAAGGCGAGCGGCAGGCTGACGCTGAAGCTGCTGCCTTTCCCGATCCCGGCGCTGGCGGCCGCCACGCTGCCGCCGTGCAGTCCGACCAGGCTGCGCACCAGCGACAGCCCGATTCCGAGGCCGCCCTGGACCCGGTCCTTGGCGCGCCCGACCTGGGTGAACATGTCGAACACGAAAGGCAGCGATGCGGCGTCGATGCCGACGCCGTTGTCGCTCACCGTCACCAGCGCCTGCCCGCCTTCGCGCCGTGCCGACAGTTCCACCACGCCGCCGCGCGGCGTGTACTTGGCGGCGTTGTTCAGCAGGTTGCTGACCACCTGCGTAATGCGCGTGGCGTCGGCGTACAGCGGGAATGGCTGCTGCGGAATGTCGAGTTGCAAGCGGTGCTGGGCCGCGTCGAGCAGCGGCAGGCTGGTCTCGATGGCGCCGCCCAGCACGTCCTTGAGGTCGATCCATGCATTCTTGAGCTCGACCTGGCCGCGCGTGATGCGCGCCACGTCCAGCAAATCGTCGACCAGCTCGACCATGTGATTGAGCTGGCGGTCCATGATGGTCTGCACCCGCTCCATGGTGGCCGCGTCGCCGGACGCGAGCCGCATCACCTGCAAAGCGCTGCGGATCGGCGCCAGCGGATTGCGCAGCTCATGGGCGAGGGTGGCCAGGAATTCGGTCTTGCGGCGGTCGGCGTCGGACAGGTCGGCAGCCAGGCGGCGCAGTTCGGCGTCGGCGCGCACCCGTTCGGTGATGTCGTTGAACAGGATCGCCACCGTGGCGCTGCCGGCGTCGCCCACGCGGCTGGCGTACACGTCGTACCAGCGCCCCAGCGCCTTCGCCTCGTTGACGAAACGCACCGGCTGGCCGGTGATCGCGACGCGCCCGTAGGTCTCGAACCAGTGGCTTTCGTGGCCGGGAGCGAGCGCGCGCATGGTCTTCCCGACCGCGTCGGCGAGCCCGGTATGCTGGACGAACGCGCTGTTCATCTCGAGGAAACGGTAGTCGCAGGGCTGGCCGTCGGGGTCGAACAGCATCTCGACGATGCACACGCCCTCGTCGATCGATTCGAACAGGGTGCGGTAGCGCTCTTCGCTGGCGCGCAGCTTGTCCTCGGCCTCGCGCAGGCGCGTGATGTCGATGACCACCCCGCGCAGGCTTGCCGGCTTGCCGTCCGCGCCGTAGCCGAGCTGGCCGCGCGCGATCACGGTGCGGTATTGGCCGTTCGCGGCGCGCACCCGGTAGGTGGCGTCGTAGGCATTGCCGTCCTCGATGGCGGCCCTGATGTGGGCCTTGGCCGCGGCCACGTCGGCCGGGTGGATGGCTGCCAGGTAGGCGCCGATGGGGCCGGCGTGCGCGTCGGCCTGCGTCAGGTTGAACAGCCATGCCAGGGCCGGGTCGGCACTGACCCGGTTGGTGTTCAGGTCCAATGTCCAGCTCGCCAGCTCGGCCGCTTCCAGCGTGGTCTGGAGCCGCGCCTGGGTGTCATGCAGGGCTTCCTCGGCGCGCGCGCGTTCGGCTGCGCCTTGCCAGGCGTCGAGGAAAAACTGCGCCTTCGCCTTGAGCACGGGGGCGCTGAG